>NZ_JAUBPO010000065.1:0-45670 GCF_036700785.1 Microcoleus sp. S28C3
AATCCAAACTACCGAAAACTCCTAGAATACGGCTCTCTCAGAGCCTGACTCTCCCAAAATATGTCCGAACTGTTGGTTGGTGGTCTTGAAACAAATTAATATTTATGAACGTACTCAAAAAAATCTTGCCGTTTTTTTTGATGATTTTTGCTGTTGCTGTTGTGGCAGCAGTTGCACATTTTGCGATCGAACAAATTTCCAGCCCAGTCAGTTATTTTCAACCAGTGGATACCAGAGATGGTGCAGAGTTGTACAAAAAAGAACTACCCAACGGAAATCAGGCTTATTTGCAAGTTATTAACGTCCAAAAAATGCAAATAGACCAGCTAATTGGAGAGGTCGATCGGATGGCTTTCAATAAAGGATTGTATTATCAGGGAGAAAAAAAATATTACAGTCCTTTCTTTAAGAGCAAGTTATTTTCTGAAGTTACAGGAGAATACAAAAAACTTTACGGTACTGGTGTTTTTTCCGTGATTAACTGTTCTTTTTTTGAACAATACCAACGCAGCACGCAGCTATCTTTTCCTATCAAATTCAACGGTCAAGTTATTACTGGCGGTAACGGCCTCTACGGCCCCGTCAAAAAACCCAAATATGGGCAGTATAAAAATGTTCGATTGAAAGCTTTGGTCTGGAACGATCTAGAAGCATATATCACAAATTACGAACCGCAAACAGGAACGCCATTGAATCTAAAAGAAGTACAAAATGCAGTTGTTACTTACGAATACAAGCACCATCCAGCTAAACTCATATCTAAAAATCCTGCAAATAGGTATCACGTCATCGGTACGCTGGACAAAGATGGTCGCAAGGGTAATGAATTGCTGGTCATTATCACAGTTAATGAAGCGACATTAGACGCAGCAGCTAAGTTAATGCGAGAGTTCGGAGTGAAAGGAGATATAGTGACGATCGACGGCGGACTCTCAACTTATCTATTCAATCCTAAAATCGGCGAGATTATGTTGCCTCAATCAAATAATATTGCCACTCGGGAACTGCCGCACTATTTAGGATTTAGGAATAGAAAATCTCAGACAGCTTCACCAAAAATATTGGTGGCTCAACCAGCAGGAAAAGTGCAGGTTGAAGCAAATAAACCTTATTTGATTTTGTGGAGAGACAATATTCAGGATGAGGTCAAGATTGAGCTGTATCAAGAGAATAAGTCGGTTCAAAGCATAGCCAACCGCACAACTAGCGATGGGGTTTATGAATGGAAACCTAAGATTGCTGTAAAATCCGGGTCTTTGATTCGGATTTCAAGTGTTAAAAATGCCAAGGTGTCTGGGGCTTTGCAGTTGTGATTGTTGTTGGCAAAGAAATCTCATTGCGATCGCAAATTCCGCACATCCTCTATACTGAGTCGGGTTGTTTGACCGATCGTTGCATCATCCAGGCGATCGAGCAATTGCCGCGCGATCGCATCTTAGTTGCGATCGGGCAGCCGTATGATATTCCTGACGTTGAAACGATTTGGTAGTTGCGGGCGATCGCACTTGGGTTTTCTGGTTAGGGCGATCGGGCAAAACGTACAATGCCCAAACCTTGCTATAATAAAGAATCTTAAAAACTTAACACTAAAGGCTGAGGTTAAAGTCCTGACAATAACTTCACAAGAAACGGATGTAGAGATTCAATAATTTCCCATTGTTCTGGGACAGGGAGGGGAAATTACTATTCCCCAGTTTTTACAAGATTCTCTCAATGTTAATCAGGGAGATATGCTGGTATTACTCCCAATAGGTAATCTGATTGTGATTGCTCTCAAACAACCTCAAGCTCCCCAATTAATCGATCGGATTGCAACGATTATGGAAAATGAAAATATGGCTTTGACTGATTTATTGGCTGGTTTAGAAGCCGAGAGAGAGGCGATTTGGCGGGAGAAACAATCTTGATGCGTAGGATATTTGCACAGGAAACTCTAGAGGCAAGCCGATGGAGTTAATCTTCAAGTAGCGTGAATTATGCAATTTTAAATATTTTCGGAAGTGAGTTTAAAAGAAGATATTGCTGAATCCAATTTGCCCAAGGGAACTACTGCAATTATACCTCACTAGGCGATCGCGCACTGATTTTGAAGCTGGATACATGGATAAAGACGATCGCTATGGTGAAAGCATCGTTATCCCTGCTACCGAAAAACTTTGCTTCTTATCTCTGCAATTCGATGGCTTTTTTCACTGTCGTCAAACGACGAAGACCCTCATTTTTCAAAACACCTAAAATTGACAAGCGGTTTTCGTCAATAATCCGGCGTGTGGTGATTCGGTCTGGATAACACCTCATAAACATATTTGTAAAGTGCGAGCCGTAGTGGATATGCTCATCGCTTGAGGGAGCGAAAAGAGGGCGGACACAAGCCTCGAAATTCGGCTCGTGGAAGTAGGCTATAGCAAATCGCTCCCTCGTATTCAGCCTGACTTTATGTGGTGTTGAGAGGAGGTAGCCATTGGTGAGGAATTGCAGAATATCGCCAGGAAATACCGTTAGTACGCTTGGCACAGGCTTCACGAATATCCAGGGTTCCTCATTTTCATACATACCCCCCATACTTTCAGTCGGCAGCCAATTTCTGTTTCTCTTTTCCCCTTCAACTGGTGGACGTATATAGAGGCCACCCACATCATCCTGGGCCGCGATCACCAATAGGCCGTAATCAGTATGTGCACCGATTCCTCTCGTTGATTTTTGAGATAACGCCGGGAATCGCAATACGCGCATATGATGCCAACCATCCTTGGTCAATTCCGTCAAAGCGTTAATGTCATCCAGTTCCAAGCCCAGGGCCGTCAGTTTCAGCAATTTCTCGCCGATTGAGCCTAGCTCGTCCATGTATGCTTTCATGCTTTGTTGGTAGTCCTCATCAGGCCAAGGCGCCGGACCATGACAAGGCCATTGCGCTTGTACACGCCTATCATTTAGTGGGACATCTTTGCAAACAGTGAATATCTCGGAATAATCGGACTCCCCAGCGGTGACTTCCTCGCCCGAAGCAATATACCCACTGTAGGTAAGATCGCTAATGAATTGGGATTTCGACTCCAGAGGCATACCAAAGAACCGCCTGCTCGCGGCAAAAGTTCTCTCGCTCTTTCGCTCCTGTATTTTGTTCGTGGCCACGTGAAAGATACCGTCCCTTCTCCATGCCTGAATCATCTGGCGAGCTATGTCAATATCGGATTGTATTCCAGTGATACATTCGGGCAGATGAAATATTTGCAAATTAGACACTTCGATTTTCTCTTGGTATTTATGGGTCAGATGTATATAGCAGTTATTGGATAGATGAGGTAGAGGTTTCAACTTAAAAAGCTTGAGTACACTGGGTTTAGGCTTACTCCATCTTTGTGAGAACCGCTATATGTATTTTTATCTATAAATACATATAATAGCTTGCTCACCACCTGTCAAGCCCAAAAAGTTGGAAAAAGCTGGAAAAAGTTTGGTATAGTAACCATCCTATCTCACCATCCCACCTATGGACAGTCCTGAGATCTTGCAATTTGTCGATAAAGCTGTTTGCGCCAAGACAGGCAAACATCTAAACAACTTGCAGCGGGGGATACTTGCGGGAATACTGAAGCGTCAAAGATATGCTGACGTTACAGAAACTTATGATTATAGCTCCCAGCACGTTAAAAATGCTTGTCACGAACTTTTGCAAATGTTATCTGAGGTGTTTGGTGAACAAGTTAAAAAAAGTAATCTTGAATCCGTCCTATAACGACATATAAATCAGAATATAACAACTTTGGTTAATAAAAATAATCAAAATTTTATTGGTATTAGCTATATTAACAATTGCCCTACTCCCTCTACTCCTACCCCAGATCAAAGTCAGCCGGAAACTCCCGACTTGCAGGAGGAAAGCAAAAATCAAACTAAGATTGAAACAATAGATAAATTACGGCAGTTGGGCTTGAGCGACGAGCAAATTGCAGAAGCGCTAGATATACCTTGAGAGCTGGTTAAACAGGTGGACTTGGAGGAGTAAAGTCTGGTACAGTAATAAAGAGGTAAGTTTTGAAAATAAATTAGGAGAATCAAGTGAAAATCAAAATTATCATTCACGAAGCAGAAGAAGGCGGATACTGGGCAGAAGTTCCTGCTATTCCTGGCTGTGCAACAGAGGGAGAAACCTTCGAGGAACTGCTGCAAAACCTCTATGAAGCAATCGAAGGTTGCCTTAGTGTAGATATTGAATCCATCGAGACAAATGAGCGAGACAAAATTATGGAGATTGCTATATGAACTCCATGTCTGGCAAAGAGTTAGCAAAGCTGCTAGAACGTAATTACTGGATATTATTAAGAGTTCAAGGCAGTCACCACATCTACGGGAAAGCTGGAAGCTAAATCCGAATTTCTGTGCCAATTCACGGTAATAAATCTTTAAAAGTTGGATTACTCAGACACTTGTTAAAACAGGCTGGTTTATTGGAAAATATCCATCAAAATAGCAGCACAGTTGAAGAGTCAAATAATGAGAATAAGGAGGCGGATGAATCTGATGCAATCCAGGAAGAACAAGAATGACAACGACGCCTTTGAAAAGGGAAAGCTGGTTTCAGAGAGTGATAATTAAAGATTGGGCGCGCACTTACGATGAAAGCAACAACCCAGCCTACAAGCTATTTTGGGAAACGATCGCAAATCACTGCAATAAAGGTTTCGCCGTCAATCGGTGGAGTATGTTCGGACATGGCAACAGCAGCATCTATCTTAACTCGTACAGAATCGATCCACTGGCGATCGGCGAGAGCTGCTTGGAACTCATCAAGCCATTGGAGAAACTCTGCGAGTTCATTTTTTGAAAGTTATCTTACTGCTGTCTTTATCTCTGTAATGTTCATGGGTAATTAACTTTTTTTGCTAATAGCCGTTTACCTGTGTACTCTAATTATATCGCGACGATCGCATTATACCAAATCCGCTTTCTTCGCTTCAGTCCCCCTCTGCTCGCACTTCGTTTGACAAGAAGCGATTTCAATCGCCGGGTGACTGACAAATCAGCAGCAGAGAAAGAGGAATTTTCGTCTGTGGATGTGTCGGCTCCTCGAATTCACAGACCCTCCAGCCAGATTCCGACACTTGTTGAAACCACGAACTAACTGTGCGAAAATACCACGGCATTGGCTCTCGAAAAGCTCCGCTGCAGTTGTCGAAAGTCTCGGTTTTCCATCCATCAACATAGGGCTGTTCCTGACACGCTGTGAATGGATGAACTGTCTGGATCGACAGATGTCCGTCTGAGACTATTGCTTTGCGTAACGATCGCAATAAATCTCCAATTTCCTCACCCAGTAGCGAGAAATTGCAGACGATTCCATCGTATGGTTGACCGAGTATCGCTGGATCGGCAATAATCTCATCGTAGCCGATCGCCCGAAAGCAACCGCCTCCTTTCTCGCGAGCTCGATCGACCAAAGCAGCGCAACCATCAACTCCAACAACCTCAACACCGCGCTTTGCTAGGGCGCGCGTCAGCCAACCTTCACCGCATCCAACATCCAAAACTCGCCGAGGCTTATAGCGCAGCACTGCTTGCAGAATAGCGTCATCGGTTGCTATCCGGCGACTTTCGATTGTGTTGTATTGGATCGCCTGTATCCATGCGTCAGCATTAGCATCCCAACTTTGTTCAATTTGTTGTTCAGGGCGATCGAATTTCATGGTAATTCTCTTCTCGGTACTAAGCCCAGGCGCATCTAAATTTTACAATCAAGTTTGATGAAATTCTTGTGGGGTGTCCCCCCCGCCGGAAAAGTACAACGCAAGATGCCGGACAGTTTAGGACTTACGAATAAATCTGATTTTCAACCCGATTCTGCGTAAGTCCTGGGTACATAAAAACGAGTTAATAAAGCGCGATTCTTAAACCCACCGACCGACTACAACTCTCACCGTTCCATCTGCCAAAGTTTCCTCTTCTTCAACATGAAAACCCTCTGACTGCACCGCCGCCATCAAACTTTTGCGCGCGTATTTTTGACGGATTGAATTGACAAATTCCTGCTGATTAATTCGAGCGCCCCAAAAATCCGCCACCAATTCGTAATCCTCTCCGCTGCGGCGAAAACCCAAATCGTAACCGTTGGATTGCCGAATCACGTACTCGGCATTAGTTTTGTCACCCCGATAACCCCGTACCTGCACATTGGACTCTACTTGATAACCCAACTCTTCCAACAGTTGATGTAGCAGTTCGCCGTTCTTGATCTGAACCTTAATCGTTGTGAAGTGTGACATATCACTTTCGGATTTTTGTGTGAAACGCTGATTTGATTATAATACTATAAACTGCCACAGTCAATAAGTGAGAAGTTGCGATCTTAAACGCAGTTTGAGCGTCACCGAAAGCAGCCAGGTTACAAGCCCCCGGATTCCTATGTTCAGAAAATTACAACAGAGTATTCGATAACAATTGCCCCGATTTATTCGTGCGTGAGTTCGCTTTTTTTACTCATCCAATTCTTCAATCTAAAATCCAAAATCTAAAATCCAAAATCGTATGATAGCCGACAATTCTAACCAACCCAGAGAATATGATGCCGTCCTCGGCGGCCAAAGTCAAATCCCGATCGCCGGCGCTGTTTTGGGAGGCATCGCCGGGGTCAAGCAGCGCTTCAACAGTCCTAGTATCGAGTCGCGGATTGCCGCTGTTAAAGATGCTCCTAAATACGGAGGCGCTGGTTTAAATTTAGCAATTGAGGCGCTGCTTGACCCCGCAGCAGAAGTGCAGCGAGTTGCTTATTTAATTTTGCGATCGAGGACAGAACCTCTAGTGCGCCAAGCTTTAAAAGAATTCGTCCCTTACAAGCTTTTTGACTGCATCCGCACGAGCAAAACTGGGACAAATGTTGCGATTAGTCCCGGAGGATCTCGCACGGCTAGTTTGCACGGGAAAATAATTAGAATTTGCGATGTAGAGACAGGAGAAATACTCTATACTGTTGACAAGTATCCCCGCGCTCAAGAAACTTTTGTCCTTTGCCAAGAAAGCGAAGTTTTTGTGAGAAGCAGAAATACTCCGAAACACCGTGCGATCGAAATTTGGCAAGGAGGAGAATTGCGGCATACTTCCCTCGGACACGAAGCGGAAATTAGCGCAATTGTCATCAGTCCCGACAGTCAAGTTATCGCCAGCGGTTCGGCAGATACTACTATCAAAATTTGGAATTTAGAGACTGGAAAGTTAATCTGTACTTTTGGCAATCTTTTAACTTGGGGAGCTCATAAAGCAGGAATTGTTAGTCTTGCTTTTAGCCCGATCGCACAAACTCTCGCTAGCAGCAGTTCTGACGGTACAATTAAGCTGTGGAACCTCCGCAGCAGAGAATGCTCCCAAACAATTAAAGGTTATGCGAATTGTCTGGCTTTCAGTCCAGACGGGCAGACGTTGGCTACCGGTGGCTGGGACAGAAATATTCAACTGCGGCAGCTATCGAATCCAGATAGTCCAATCACTTTGGCCGGGCATTTTAACTCGATAAATGCGATCGCCTTTAGTCCCGACGGACTCACTGTTGTCAGTGCTAGTGCTGATGGTAATATCAAATTTTGGAATGCCAGTACCGGCGAACATATTCACACTCTCAGCGGACATCAAACCTCTGTTACTTGTCTTACTTTTAGCAGCGATAGTAAAACTATTATTAGCGGCAGTACAGACAAAAATCTCAAAATTTGGGGAATTAATTGAAGGAATAAGGAAGAAAGAAGAAGGAAGAGAGAAGAAAGAAGAAGCAATCGATCTCATGAGTTTCAGCAATTAAGCACCTCCTAACAATTCAGGCGCTGGCTATATTTCCAAATTACCGATTCCCGATTCCTCGGTGCGTGAATCTACGCAAAAAAATATAATAAATTTACAATTCCAGTTCTTGTGCAAGCCGATAATTGCGGAACTTATTTTTGTAATAGTATACATACTTACAGTAAAAGTACCAATTGGCAGGCATTATTCACTTGATTGTCAATTTCTGAACAGTCGCCAGAAACCCTGAGCGAGCCACAATTCCTGAATCCTTGAAACTAGCTTTAAACTATCGCATATTGCTCGGATGAGTATCGCAGCTAACTGTAATATTTGACTTAAAAAGTTTATGCTTAAAAGATAGGCTGGGGTTAAATATACAGTGCATCCCAGAGTAACCATGTCACACTGCAACCAATCCATCTGTCGTTCCCCCAATATCGCAGAAATGTGCGACACTGCTGCTACTTGGCAGCAAAAAGCCGATCGACTAACGGTAGAATTAAACAGCACCCAGGAGCGACTTCACGCAGAAATCGATCGGCTCAAACAAGCCAACGAAACCCTTCACGCCGCTGTCAGTTGTGCCTCCATTTTCCTGTGGGCAACAGACAGAGAAGGCAAGTTAACCCTTACAGCAGGGAAAGGATTAGAAAATTTGGGACTCAAACCAGATGCAACTGTCGGGCTGTCGATTTTTGAAGTTTACAGCAGCCAGCCAGATATCTTAGAAAATATTGCCGAGGTACTAGCAGGAAACGATCGCACTTGGAATGCCCGAGAGGGACATTTTATGTACGAAATTCGATCCGCCGCCCTGCGAGATGGAAACGGCGAAGTTGTCGGGGCAGTGGGTGTTTCTACTCAAATTACCGAGCGCGAGCAGTCCATCGCCACTCTGGAAACGGTAAATCAAGAATTAGAAGACAGACTTCAGCAGCAAATGGCAGTCTTCAATGCAGCACTTGCTGAAAGCGAAAAAAAGTACCGCAACCTCGTAGAAACCTCCCAAGAATTGATTTGGTCGATCGATATTGAAGGCCTCTTGACTTTTGTCAATTCCGCCGCCAAACGCATCTACGGTTACGAACCGCCAGAAATGATCGGCCGCCGCTTCACCGATTTTTTAGTTCACGACCCAAAAAATAGACCAAGAGAAATATTTGCCCAACTTTTAGCGAGAACCAAAATTCAGCCACAAACCGCTAATTCTCCTTACGAAACAGTACACATTCGCAAAGACGGTACTCCCGTGCATCTGCGCGTCAACAGCATCATCAACCAAGCTGAAAACGGCGCTATTTTAGGCTTGTGCGGAACGGCGATAGATATTAGCGATCGCAAGCGATCGGAAGAAGCACTCCAAGAAGCTACAGACCAACTTCGCGCCGTGTTAGATGCCGTGCCCGGACTAATTTCTTGGATCAGTTCAGATTTGCGGTATATCGGAGTCAACCAGCACTTAGCAACCTCGTTCAAACTGTCTCCTGAAAGCTTTGTCGGTCAAGAAATCAACTTTCTCGACAAAGGCTCGACTTTTGAAGAAATGATCCGCAATTTTTTTGACAGTTCATCTCAGCAAACCTCCCAAGAAATAGACATACAAATTAACGGGTTAGTCCGAAATTATTTGATAGTAGTTCAGAAATATCTTCAGGGAACCGCAGCAGTTTGTGTAGGGACAGACATTACCGACCGCAAGCGTGCGGAAGCTCTAAAAAACCAATTGATATGCTCGCTGCAAGAATCAGAACACAAATTTCGCAGCCTTTATGAAGCCACCAGCGACGCAGTAATGCTGCTCGACGAACAATATTTTTTTGACTGCAACCAGGCTACTTTAAAAATATTTGGCTGTAGCAACAAAAAAGAATTTTACGGCAAGCATCCGAGCGAATTTTCCCCGCCATTTCAGCCTAACGGACAAGATTCAGCCAGTTTAGCTTCACAGAAAATGAACACAGCAATGCTCGTAGGTAGCTGTCGATTTGACTGGGTACACAAACGACTCGACGGTTCAGAATTTTCCGCAGAAGTTCTGTTAAACGCAATGGAAATTAACGGACAAAAATTTCTCCAAGCAGTAGTACGCGACATTACAGAGCGCAAACGGGATGAGGATCAAATCAAAGCCTCCCTCGCCGAAAAAGAAGTCCTTCTCCAAGAAATTCACCACCGCGTCAAAAACAACCTCCAAGTTATTTCTAGCCTGCTAAAACTTCAGTCTCGCTACATTCAAGACAGCCGCGTTAGTGAAATGTTAAAAGAAAGTCAAAACCGAGTCAGATCGATGGCTCTGGTTCACGAACAATTATATCAATCCAAAGACTGGTCTAACATTGATTTTGCTGAATATATCCAAAATCTCGCCCACAATTTATTCCAAGCTTATGAAATTCATGCAGAAGGCGTTAAGTTGCAAACAAATATTGCGCCGTGTTCTCTTAATATTGATACGGCAGTTCCTTGCGGATTAATTATCAATGAGCTTGTGACAAATGCTCTGAAATATGCTTTTACAGGACAAATCAAAGGTAAAATTAACATAGATTTTACTTTAGGAAATAATAGACTTTGCGTGCTAACCGTGAGCGACAGCGGAATTGGTTTTCCTCAAGACTTAGATTATCGAAAAGCCCGAACGTTGGGTTTACGACTGGTCGGGTCTTTAGTCAAGCAAATCCGGGGGAAAATAGAACTGTTAGAAACTGCTGGCACGACTTTTAAAATAACCTTTTCCCAACCCCAATTGCATTCTTAGGAGAGAATTTAGTGTTTAACAAAAAAATTCTGATTGTTGAAGACGAAAGCATCATTGCGGAAGACATTTCCGACTGTTTAATATCTCTAGGTTATCGAATAACTGGTATGGTCTATTCAGGAGAAGAAGCAATTGAATCTGTAGCCCAATTTCGACCAGATTTGGTTTTGATGGATGTTAACCTGCAAGGAGAAATCGACGGCATTACAGCAGCAGCAGAAATTTTATCGCGCTTTCAAATCCCGGTAGTTTATCTGACAGCTTATGCTGACGAAAACACTTTATGGCGCGTCAATGCGACCAAACCATTCGGCTATATTGTCAAACCATTTGAGGAAAAAAACTTGCACACAACTATTCAATTAGCTCTCCACCGACATCAATACGATAGCTTGACAAACTTGCCAAATCGTTCGTTGTTCCGAGATCTGCTAAGTCAGATATTAGACAAGCAAAAAAAATGGTCAGCACTCATTCCCGTTATGACTCTCAGTTTAGATAGAATTAACCGAATTAACAGTACCTTGGGACACGAAATTGGCGACTCGGTACTTTGCAAATTTGCCGAGCGGCTTAGTAACTGCACGGAGAAGATTAATATTGTGGCTCGTTTGGAAGCGGCCCAATTTGCAATTGTTCTAGAACCAGTTGCGGAAAAACAGGATGCTGCCAAGATTGCTCAAAACATTTTAGATATTGTAGCCCAACCTATGATTGTCAAAGGCTCGGAACTTTACCTCACGGCAAGTATCGGCATTTCTTTATCTCCAAGCGACGCCAGCGATGGAGACCAGCTCCTAAAAAATGCTTATACAGCTATGTACAATTCTCAGCAACAAGGGGGCAATAATTATCAGTTTCACACTGCAAAAGTAGCGCACAGTTCCATCAAGAGATTCAATCAAGAAACTTTTCTCCGCAATGCTTTAAAGCGCTCGGAATTTGAAGTTTACTATGAGCCGCAAATAGAAATTAAAACAGGGAAAATTATTGGTGCTGAAGCTTTGGTGCGCTGGAATCATCCAGAAAGGGGCAGAGTTTCTCCGGGAGAATTTATTCCCATGGCTGAAGAAATGGGCTTGATTGCACCGCTGGGCGAATGGGTGTTAGAGACTGCTTGCAGGCAAACTAAAGTTTGGCAAACACAGGGTTTGCCGCCGTTGCGGGTAGCAGTCAACGTGTCAGCCCGCCAGTTTGAGCAAAAAAATTTGACGGAGAGAGTCAGACAAATATTGACAGAAACTAATCTCGATCCTAAATGTCTGGAATTAGAATTGACGGAAAGTCTGATTTTGCAAGATGAAAAGACTGCTGTTCAAGCTTTTACGGCGTGGAGAGATATGGGGATTAGCATAGCAATTGATGATTTTGGAATGGGATATTCTTCTTTGAGTTATCCGAAACGCTTTCCGTTTGATGCGATCAAAATTGACAAGAGTTTTATTCGCGATATTGCAGAGGATCGCCAAAATGCAGCGATTACAATAGCGATTATTCAAATGGCACACGGCATGAACATGACGGTGATTGCTGAGGGTGTAGAAAATGAATCGGAACTTGCTTTTCTGTGCGATCGCGAGTGCGACGAAATTCAAGGTTATTTTTTCAGTCAGGCTTTGCCAATGGCTGAGTTTGAAGAGCTGCTTAAAAGCGATAAGTGCTGGGAGTTATAGCATTCGGCAGTTATTGCTGAAGCCAGTTATGCACGAGGCAATAAAAGCAAGACTTTCAGTGCTAACCAAATCCATTGCTTGTTGTCCTTGTTAGCTACAAATCACTAGATTTCATCGCATTGAATGGTCGATCGACCTTTTTTCAATCGTATCTTGACCTGCGGCGCAACTTCTTAAGGTCTGAGGATGGTCTGAAGATGGCTGGCAGCCGCTGCTATACTGAGATGCCTGAGATGTGGGAGACGATCGTCCTGTCTGTAGAGTTAGCTGGTATGAAGCAGAAGCCTATGCTTGTTTTGTTGGGATGCGCTTGCCGACGGAAGCGGAATGGAAAAAAGCGGTAAGTTGGAATTCGGCAGAGTAGTTCGCTATCAATATTTTATAGATTCCAGAAGCTCAACCTCTTCAAGATTATAGGTAACGATAACGCCACAGGGTCTCATCAGAGCATTAATAATAGGATTACCTAAGAATGTAATGAACGTAACAGAAGCGATTTATTAAAGCTTGCATACTGTACGCAATTATTCAACCGAGACGTTAAATAGCTGAAATCCTCTCCCCAAGTCTTTCTCCCTCGGGCAGACGGGCACAAAACCCCGAGAGGAGCAAAGCCCCTAATCTCCGATCTGCTCGGCTATAAGGTTAAACGTTCGGCGTTAGGTGAGTAAATTACTTTGGCTAGGTTCCTAGAAATTCATAGATAGGATTCTCTGCTCGCTGCGAGCAGTCTTTAGTGATTGCTTACGTCTTATCTCTAAACTCTCATACTGTTTCAGTACCCAAATACTTATGAGCTATCAGTTTGATTTCTCAATTGTCTGGGATAATCTTGCTTTGTTATTTGCAGGTGCATTAACGACCTTCAGGATATCAGTTATCGCGATCGCATTCGGTCTAGTCATAGGCATTATTGGGGCAGTCTGTAGAACCTCTGACAACAAAATCCAAAATGCGATCGCTTTAGCCTACGTGGAGGTTATTCGGAATACCCCGTATATCATCCAACTGTTTTTCATCTTCTTTGGGATGCCAAATTTGGGCATCAAGTTAACGGCAGAGCAAGCATCAATCTTGTCACTTGCTTTAAACTTTGGTGCTTATTCGACCGAAATTGTGCGGTCTGGAGTCGAGAGCATTAGCAAAGGTCAAACGGAAGCTGGAATGGCACTTGGCTTCAACAAGATATCGGTTTTTCGGTACATAATTCTGATGCCTGCCTTGGCGAATATTTATCCGGCCCTGATCGGACAGGTGATTTTGGCAGTGTTATTTACGAGTGTTGTGTCTCAGATTGCCACTGAGGACTTAACTTTTGCAGGAGATTTTCTCAATTCTCGGACTTTTCGCAGTTTTGAGGTTTACTTTGCCATATCGCTCATTTATTTAGCGATCGTTTGGACGATCAAAGGAATGTCCTATCTAATTGAGCGGCGATTTTTTAAGTTTGCACAGTATCGACGATAGTTAATTGGAAAGATAAAATGAATGGATTTACAGTACCGCAGATATTCATTAACTTGGTGGTGGCGGCAAAATGGACAATTATCTTGTCTATCATCGCCTTTGTTGTAGGCGGAATTGTTGGTTTTTTATTGATGCTGATGCGGATATCTCCCAACAAGTGGATTAAAGGCTTAAGTCTGATCTATATCGAGTTCTTTCAAGGAACACCATTACTCTTACAGCTTTTTCTGGCTTTTTTCGGTATGTCGGTGGTTTTTGGGATAAATTTATCGCCACTTGCAGCCGCTACCATTGCTCTGACGGCTTTTACGAGTTCATTTCTAGCAGATATCTGGCGCGGCTCGATTGAAGCTGTTCCCGCAGGACAGTGGGAAGCTGCCTCAGCGTTGGGGTTTGGCTATTCTAAACAGCTAGAGTTAATCGTTCTGCCCCAAGCTCTTAAAATGTCGATCGCACCGACTGTCGGCTTCCTCGTGCAGGTAATTAAAGGGACTTCGCTGGCATCAGTAATTGGGTTCTCTGAGGTATCTCGTGTCGCTTCTGAGATCAATAATGTCACATTGAACTCACTCTTGGTCTTTTCGATAGCTGGTCTAATTTATTTTATTCTTTGCTATCCGCTATCTCTTTGGAGTCAGCGGTTGGAGAAGCAACTCAACTACAAATCATAGAAATATCAACCAGAGGGATATTTGGAGTGTTGCTGATGATGAAAATATTTAAGGAATTGATTCCCAACAAATGGCATCGGGCGATCGCGTTGTTTCTCGCCAGTTTGATTCTGACTGTGAGCATTGCTGCTTGCTCAAGCCCAACTAAGTCCATAACCTCAATGGCTGTGTTTAACCCTTCGGCAGTTGTACCTCCTAAGGGCGATCCAGATAAAACTTTAGACAAAATCATGGCAGCAGGAGCGATCAAAGTAGCAGTTCCCAATGACTTTACGCCGTTTGGATCGATGAGTTTCGATATGCAGCCGCAAGGCTATGACATCGATGTGGCAAATGAGATCGCCAAGGCTTTGGGAGTCAAATCGGAGTTAGTGCCTGTGATCGGCAACTATCGCATTCCGTTTCTTCAGACCGATCGCGTTGATATCGTGATCTCCAGTTTGGGCAAAAATCCAGCTCGCGCCAAAATTATTGATTTTTCCAAGCCCTATGCGCCATTTTTTTCAGGGGTGTATGGCAGTCCAGATATCAAAGCGCCCTCACTCAACGATCTAAAAGGACGATCGCTTGGCGTTGCTCAAGGTTCTTTAGAAGATTTAGAAATTTCCAAGCTATCGCCAGACCAAACGCCTCTAGTCAAACGATTTTCTAGCAACAGTTTAACTGCATCTGCTTTGATATCAGGTCAAGTAGAACTGATTGCTACTGGGAATGTCGTCGCTGCCAAAGTAATTCGCGATAATCCCAATATCAAAATTGAAAACAAGTTCATCATGAAAAATTCACCCTGCTACGTCGGTGTTCGTAAAGGAGACCTAAAGCTAGTAGCAAAACTTGACAACATTATTGATGACATGAAGCAGTCTGGCAAATTAAATGAACTTTCGTTGAAATGGTTTGGCGAGCCACTGCCAGACTTGACTCCTCCTCCAGCAACTTAGGTCAACGGCAAATCAACAAAACGAATCAACGATCGATCTCGAATTCCCAAACATATCTCAAGGAAAATATTAAAATGTACGACTCCCAATCTACCGTCAATCAAGCCACCGGGTTAAGCAATCGCTTAGAGCCAATCATCATCGCTAAAAATGTCGAAAAAACCTATGACAATGGGTTTCATGTACTCAAAGGAATCAGCTTGACTGTAAATAAAGGCGAGGTGGTGGTGTTAATGGGGCCATCGGGCTCTGGCAAATCCACCTTTATTCGTACCTTCAATGCGTTAGAACCATACCAAAAAGGCAGCATTGAGATTGATGGGACGCGGATTTCGCACGATGCTAAAAATATTGAAATGGTGCGGCGCGAGGTGGGGATGGTGTTTCAGCAATTTAACCTGTTTCCTCACCTGACAATTTTGGGCAATGTCACTCTAGCGCCGCTCCACTTGCGCGGAATGTCTAAACCAGAGGCTGACAAGTTGGGCATGGAACTGCTGGAGCGAGTCGGGATTGCTCACCAAGCAAACAAATACCCCGGACAGTTGTCGGGTGGTCAACAACAACGGGTGGCGATCGCTCGCGCTCTAGCCATGCGTCCTAAAGTGATGCTTTTTGATGAGCCGACTTCAGCCCTTGACCCAGAAATGGTGCAGGAAGTGTTGCAGGTAATGCGAGGTCTGGCGGATAGCGGCATGACGATGGTTTGCGTTACCCATGAAGTAGGCTTTGCCCGTGAAGTCGCCGATCGCATTATCTTCCTAGCTGAGGGTGTGCTGGTGGAAGATACTACTCCAGATAAGTTTTTTAACAATCCTTCTAACGAGCGGACAAAGAAATTTCTGTCACAGATTTTACATTAATTATTGATGGAAATGGAGAATTGGTAATTGGGAATTGGAAATTGGAAATTGGGAATTGTTGACTGTTGACTGTTGACTGTTGACTGTTGACTGTTAACTGTTGACGGCGTTGAGTGATGACAACTGACAACTCACAACTGACAACTGACAACTGACTAATTTAAAAGATACGATCGACCAACCAACTTCCCAGCCACAGCCCGAAACCGGAAGTAGCCACCAACAGGGTAAACGTGTAAAGCCCGCTACCAGTGTGGATCGACCTTTCTCCAGCTACCATCCGCGCCACAACTCCAGCAATAATCCCGATCGCCGCCCAAGCCCCATAAACAGTCTTAGATCCAGCGATGGCCAAGGCTTGCGCGATCGCCTCCGAACCCGCCCCAGCCCAAGCCCCCGCCCACGCCCCAATCCCCAGCCCGATCGCACCTCCGAACCCGACGGGGCCGCCAGAATTCACGCCTACTTCCACCGCCAGCCCGCACGTCAAGCCGACAATCGCCCAACACACGGCCGCCACCAACGCCTTGACCCAATCCCCAGAACCCGTTCCAGCCATCAATCCCACCACGGTCACCACTCCCGCTACGGCTAAAACTACAGCCACAGCCCGAGACTCAGCCTCGGAACTGGCGATCGCCCCCAAACCGGCCCCAACTGCGCTCCAAGCAGCCCCTGTTACCATTCCTCCCGCCTTAAAACCGGCGATCGACCCCCCCACCGCCCCAGCCAAAACTAACGCCGCCAGCCACACTCTGGGCGTTGCCGAACCCTCGGCTACCAAAATCGCCGCCCACAGCCAATCTGCACCGCAGATTAAAGCCCACATCCACAGCGGGGCGGTTGATACCGTCAAAATCCAACCGGTCAAAGCGTAACTCGCCACGGCGATTGCCAGCGGCCCCCAAGGAAAGCTTGAATAGTTTTGAGATGGCCGCGGTTTTGAGTATTGAGTTGAAAATTCTTTTTTTCTTTTCGACATCAGCTTTGGATAGTTTTGAGATGGCCGTGCTTTCCTCGCCACGCTTCGCCCAACTTGCTTTCTTCCCCGCCACGCTTGGCGATTTTGAGCTGTAAATCGTTTCTTGCTTGAAGAATTCTTTTGAGTTGGAAATTTTTTGGAGGCGGCTTTTGGGCGGGTTTGACTGCGCCCAGAACCAGGCCTGGCGGCTGATTTTCCAGAACGCCTTCTCAGTGGCTTTTCAGGCGCAGGGGGTGGCTGCTGCTGAAACTGTTTGTCGATCGACCTTGATGATTCAGGCTGACTCAGAAACAACGCCAACTGCTGGTAAGCTTCATTAATTTCTGTTAATCTTTGGTGAGCTTTTTGTTGCAGGCGATCGTTGTGGGCAAACCGATCGGGATGCCACACAAACGCTAAATCCCTGTAAGCGCGCTTAATTTCTTCTAAGGAAGCTCCAGGCTCAATTTCGAGGATTTCGTAGCATCGATTAATGTCACCCATAAGCTTCGATCGGCTGGTATTTGTAAATTTGCGTGAAGCGAAGCTATCCCGTAGGGAATCGCACTTAACATCTTGTACTATTCTCAGCCAAGCTGCACAATCAAGCGATTTGAGGTTTGAGATTTGAGATTTGAGATTTGAGATTGGGACTTACGCATCACAACCTTCAGAAACCCGGTTTTTTACCGTTTCTGCGAGCTGTAACGAAGTATGATGCAAAAAACCCGGTTTCTCACCACCCGTGCGTTTACCGCTGGCGAGTCATAGAAGATAACATCCAAGATTTCTCTCTTTGACTGAGTAGGCGGTCTGGTTTTCTTGTTTCGTGGTAATAATGGCTCGATAAGTTCCCACTCTTTATCGGTTAAGCTGCGGGAGTACGACATTTTTTTCCGATCTTAGCTCATCATCAAAGAGCTCCCAAATGGGTTCTATAAGCTTTACAGCTATTTAGGTGTACCTCACCAAACTGTAAAGTGCTATATACCAATACTCCGGACAGTTTTGGGAACAAGACTACAAGCTTACGCGGGGCAAGGATCATAAATAAAGTCGAATTAAATGTAAGTCAGGGGTGGAGCTGACATTGATTTAATTGTCCACAGTGGCTCAAAGTCGTAGAGAATAAGCCATTGGGCCATATAAAAACTGTCCGGAGTATTGATATACTGGAGAAGAAAACTCGCCCTCAAAGGCAAATGTCAGAATTGTACTATTGAACTAAGAATAAATGGCTCATGCTTCCTTTTGCATCTCGTATTGTAGGCCAAACTTTACTTTTATTGAGTCTGTTAGATATCCCAGCCACAGCAACCTAAGTCTGGATTGGTGCTGGACGAATTACTGATGGTATTGGACAAGGAGGCTCGGTTAAACTGAAACTATAAATTGACGGCAATAATGTCCGATCAATATACAGGTTTCATTTGAATGGTACTATCTATGATGGAACGATTAGTACAAAATTGGCTCATTGGCGGTTGAGACAGTGTTCACAAGATTTGTGTGTAACTTTAAACCGAATCCGACCCAAGCCAACAATTTTATATTGACTGCACCGAACAAATAAATAATAGAAATATCGAATGAACACTATCAGATATCGGCCAGCAATAGGTATTGGCTTAGTAACTGCTTGGAGCTTTTTTTACTGTGCAGTATCTAGCAACTTACCTATGCTCAATAAAATGGAGCTCGACATTCAGGATCATCTAATACGACTGCATCAACCAGGGCTTCTGCCAAATGAAATTCTACTGCTTAAAATCAAGCAGCCTGCCATTTTAGGATATAACTTTCATAACTTATATAAACTGAATAATTTCTATGCAATTTTAGGAAAAAGCTTAATCAACAGTGGTGCAAAGCTTGTAGTTATAAATTTGCCTACTCAAATGAGCCAGTACATTGAGCTCGATACAGATACTCAGTTAGAACATCCCTTTCAAGAGTTGATTAGTAAATATTCAAACCAGATTGTTTTGGTGGCTCGTCCAAGTAACTTACCCTCAGAAAATTCAGTCATAAATGATTATCATAATTTACTTCCTTTCGATAATGAAAGTATAAATCCCTCTCTTCCCCCAGAGCAGATAGTAAGTTACTTCAGATATGCAGCACATCCACAAAGCTTAGACAGCCCAGCTCGAAAAGCCGAGCTCTTTTCCAATTTTAGCTATGAAGATGATCCCGATATTAATATACATCATAAGGTTAAATCTGTGGCAACGATGGCCTTAGAAAAATTCTATATAAATTCAGGAAATCTCAAAGGTTTTCAAAATATTAGCAATTTACAAAATCTTTTATCTTTTCAAATGAACTTCTGGGGTTCTGCTGATACATTTCCTAGTATTGATATTCATTTTCAATGTCCTTCCTCTCAGCTAGAGATAGAACACTGTAATCCTTCCTTTGACCCCCAATCTCTTCAGAAGCTCCATGATAAACTTGTATTAATCGATCTTCCCGAAGGGAAAGGATTTGAAACCTATCGAGAACTATCTCCTTTTGGGGAGATGTCTGTTGCAGAAGTAGAAGCTAATCAAATAGCTAGTTTGATGACCCATTCATTTCTGACAAGAATCCCGAATTGGTATGACTACATCATCACAACTTTGGGTCTTGACTTCATAAGCCTATATATACTTAGCCAAAGCAAAAAGCATAAACTTATACCTGTTCATCTGCTGGTTGGCTGGCTTCTTCCGATCTTGGTAGGAAGCTATGTAGCTTTAAGTTTTATCTTGTTCTATCAAGGGTTAATTCTTCCATTATCCATCCCAATCTTAGGTTGGGTTGGAACAGGTTCAGGTGTAGCCATTTATTCAATTCTCAGGCAGTCTATCCAACAACAGCAGAAATTAGCGGAGCGACAGGCTGTTCTTTTGCAATCGCGGAAACTCCTGCATCGAGTCGCAACAGACATTCATGATGGCCCACTTCAAGAACTCAAATTGGCTATGGATAGTATTGAACTTCTAGCCCTCAGTCATCCATCTCCCCTGATTAACTCAATCTTAGATCGATTAGAAGCAGTTGGGCTTGCGCTTCGCAATCAGCTCAGCAGCACACGCACAATTGCAGAAAAGCTAGAGATTACACCAGAGCTGCAATCTGGACTGGATCGGGGGATACACCAATGGCTGCAAAAACTGATTAACTCAAGAGAATTAACCTTGAGTGTCAAAGAGCATCTACAACCCTTGCGAGAACCCAAATCTGATAGTGCTTGGATTGATTCCAGAGAGGATATATTTCGCTTTTTTCGAGAAGCGATCGCTAATGTGATTCGTCATGCCCAACCTCCAAACGGATCGGCAACGCAAGTTTCAGTCTCGCTTACTCAAAAAGATCATCAGTGCCGATTAGCGATCGAGAATAATGGAACTAGCCTAACCCCTATCTTATTAGATATTCCTCACAAGAAACGTCGTAGTGGTGGATATGGCACTAAACTGATGAAAACTATTGCCGCTGAGATCCCAAATGGGGCTTGGCAAAGGGTTCTATTAGAAGAAGGTGGGATGCAGGTAACACTTGAATGGACGATGGACACCCCATAAGATGATAACAAAGAAGGGTATAACTATCCAATTAACCTACGTTTAATTGCCTCCATGCAAACTGCGATTCTGGTATTAGTAAGTTGACCATCAAGCTGATCGACATTCAGTTTTGCTTTGAGACTCTGGACGTAGTTCTGAGCTGTTTTGAGGGATATATGCATCCGATCGGCAATTGCCTGATCTGTAAGGGCTTGGTTGCATAACAAGTCCAGTACCGTTCTATCCTTATCAGTCAATGGCATTTCGTTCATTAAATTACGAGGAATCTTACACTGTCCAGCTAAAGCACTACGACCTCCTTCGAGAAAAGCATTCCGTCTTTCCATTTTATTAACGACAGCAAATCCCCCTTGATGTTCAAATATTTGCTTCAGGACTTGCCTTAAATAACTTGGTTCGCTGGTATAGACGAGAACATTTAACAGAGGGTGATGCTCAAAAATGTGGTTTAGTAGCGCTAAACCTGGCTTGGCTGACTCCTCGCCTGTCAAAGTCCCAAATTGTAAGTCAACTACTACTAAATCTATGTTCTCTTGCTTGAGTTGCTCAATCCCCTCTTCAGGGGTTTCCTGAATAATGCAGGAACACTGAGGCTCTATCATCCTCAAAAATTCACAATTATTTTGACCGACTTCAGGGTGATCCTCAATGACCAGAAAGCGTTGTGTTTGAGAACTCATTGTTTGACCGCCATAACTATTTGATCATTTCTTCAGCACACTCGTTTTCACGACTATTTAGACTGGCTATATAACGTGAGCTGTTACTGATAATGATAATCGTGAGGGAGAGAAAAGGCGAGTGCTACTCGCCTTTTCTCTCCCTCCTCTATTGTGTAAGCCTACAGAGTTACAATTTGGGCTGTATAACCTTTATGCTCTAGTTTTTGAACCTCTTTGTCAGCAGATGCACGATCTCGGAAAGTTCCAGCATTTATCCATTTTTTTTGATTAGGGTGGTGATACTGGACGCGGTATTCAGGGCGATGTTTGGATTCAAGCGCAACTTTTGTTGTTTGCTTCATAGGCTGAGCATTGGCTTGGAGGGGAACAGCAATGCCTAGCCCAAGGGTAGCTAGAGAGATGAGCGTAACCATTAACTTGTTCATGATTCAGACCTGTTTGTAAAGTTGATAGTTTTATTCTGTCATTCAAGTCTTCCGGTTGATAGGGGAGTAAGCGCAAATAATATTGCGTGTTTACGCAAGTCCGTCTCAGAAGAAGAAAACTCGACCTCCACTCTGGACAAAGCGGCAAATTCTCAATGGAATATTTTCTCCCTCTATTCTGTAAGCCTACAGAGTTACAATTCTGGCTTTATAACCTTTATGCTCTAGTTTTTGAACCTCTTTGTTAGCAGCTACACGAGCTCTGAAAGTTCCAGCATTTATCCATTTTTTTTGATTGGGGCGGTGATACTGGACGCGGTATTCATGGTGACGTTGGGATTCAAGCGCAACTTTTGTTGTTTGCTTCATAGTCTGAGCATTGGCTTGGAGGGGAACAGCAATGCCTAGCCCAAGGGTAGCTAGAGAGATGAGCGTAACCATTAGCTTGTTCATGATTCAGACCTGTTTGTAAAGTTGATAGTTTTATTCTGTCATTCAAGTCTTTCGGTTGATAGGGGAGTAAGCGCAAATAATATTGCGTGTTTACGCAAGTCCGTTCAGAAAACGACTTAGAAGGAGAGCGATTTATTTCGGGGGAGAGGGGCGGCAATCAGGGGTTTTAAAAATCAATCATCTCAAAGACCTTGTAGAGAAACCTTTTGAGATATTTTAGGCGATCGAGTAAAATCGACGCACAATAGCAAGAATCGTTGCAATTGGTCTGACTAACCCAGATATCTACTCCATACTCCACTGTTTTTTGGCATTACAAGAGTTGGTGCAAAGATGAGCTACTTCAAAACATCAGACATCCTTCTGCTATAGCTACAATGAGAAAATACTTTCGTGCGATCGGGATCTGTGTCTGTGTCGGAAAATCAAGCACCCACCTTCATCCTAGTTGACGGTCACTCTCTGGCCTTTCGCTCCTACTTCGCCTTCGCCAAAAGTCGAGACGGAGGCTTGCGAACTACGACGGGCATTCCCACCAGCGTCTGTTTTGGCTTTCTCAAGTCGCTGCTGGAAGTCATGGCGGCCCACGACCCCCAGTACATGGCGATCGCCTTTGACCTCGCCACACCCACATTTCGCCACGAAGCAGACGAAACTTACAAAGCCGGTCGTGCCGAAACTCCCGAAGATTTTATTCCCGATATCAAAAACCTGCAAGAACTCCTCAGCTATTTGAATTTACCTGCCATAACTGCTCCAGGCTACGAGGCGGACGATGTTTTGGGAACTTTGGCAAACAAAGCCAGCGCGGCCGGTTATCAGGTCAAAATCCTCACGGGCGATCGAGATTTGTTTCAATTAGTAGAAACCGAAAAACAAATTAGCGTATTGTATTTGAGTACGGATGAACTCAGGCGATCGGGCAAAGGCAAATCCCAAGAATACGGCCCGGAAGAAGTCAAAGCCAAACTCGGCATTGTGCCAGAACAAGTAGTAGATTACAAAGCCCTCTGCGGTGACAAATCCGACAACATTCCCGGAGTCAAAGGCATCGGCGACAAAACCGCCCTGCAACTGCTGGAAGCTTACAATTCCCTCGACGGAATTTATGCTGCTATAGATGAAATTAAAGGCGCAACCAAGAAAAAGTTAGAAGAAGGCAAAGAAGCTGCTTATCATTCTCAACGCATGGCGACAATTGTCCAAGACGTGCCCTTGGAAGTAGATTTAGAAAATTGCCAGCTCAAAGGTTTTGATGAATCCGCCTTGATTCCCATGCTGGAAAAATTGGAATTTAAAACATTTTTAGGGAAAGTAAAGCAAATTCAAAAACGGTTCGGCGGTGTAGAACAACCATTGGAAAAGGGCGGGCAAGATGCCCACCAGACAATCAATTCAATCGACAGTGGAACAGGCATCTTGCCTGTTGCTTTGGGCGGGGAAGATGCCCACCAGACAATCAATTCAATGGAGAGTGGAACAGGCATCTTGCCTGTTGCTTTGGGCGGGGAAGATGCCCGCCCCACAATAGATAAGTCACCTCAAACTTCAGAAAGTTCAGAAGACGAAGACGACGACTTGTGGTTTTTTAGTCCCGCAGAAACTAAAGCCGCCCAGCAGCAAAACAAACTGCCAATTCAACCCAGAATAATTCAAACAACCGAACAGTTAAACGAATTAGTCCAACTGCTGCAAACCTGCACCGACAAAGCCTCACCCGTGGCGTGGGATACCGAAACCACCGCGATCGAACCGCGAGACGCCGAATTAGTCGGAATTGGCTGCTGTTGGGGAACCGGCAAAGAGGATCTCGCTTACATTCCCACGGGACATAAAACGGGCAAAAACTTAGACAAAGCCACAGTTTTAAATGCTTTGCGTCCGATTTTGGAAAGCGAGAATTATCCCAAGGCGCTGCAAAATGCTAAGTTCGATCGATCGATCCTGCGCTGTCAGGGAATCAAACTAGCCGGAGTCGTCTTCGACACCATGCTAGCCAGTTACGTACTCAACCCAGAAACTAGCCACAGTCTCAGCGAATTGTCAAGGAAATACTTAGGCATTGTCGCCAAAAGTTACAATGAATTAGTGCCGAAAAACAAAACAATTGCTGACATCAGTATTCCGGCGGTAGCCGACTACTGCGGCATGGATGTTCACACCACATTTGGGTTAGTAAATAAACTTAGAGCAGAATTGGATAAAGCTGATGAAGCTAACTTTCCGGGAAAGTCTTTGCACCAGTTGCTGCTGGAAGTAGAACAGCCCCTAGAACCAGTTTTAGCTGAAATGGAATACTGCGGAATTCGCATTGATTCAGCTTACCTGCAAGAACTGTCACAACAGCTAGAAAAAAGCTTAAAAGAAATAGAAGAAAAGACTTATCAAGCAGCGGGGAGAAAGTTTAATTTAGGTTCCCCGAAACAACTCAGCGAAATCTTGTTAGAAAAAATCCCGGATGAGTTTCAGAAAAAGTCTCGCAAAACTAAGACGGGATACTCTACAGACGCCGCCGTATTAGATAAATTGCAAGGAGACCACCCGATTGTAGACGATTTATTAGAACACCGAACATTATCCAAGTTGAAATCAACTTATGTCGATGCTTTGCCGCAGTTAGTTCGTGCTGATACCGGGCGAGTGCATACAGATTTTAACCAAACTGCAACGGGTACGGGAAGGCTTTCTTCTTCCAATCCAAATTTACAAAATATTCCCATCCGCACCGAGTTTTCGCGGCAAATTCGCAAGGCTTTTTTGCCGGAAGCAGGTTGGGTGATGGTGTCGGCTGACTATTCTCAAATTGAACTGCGAATTTTGGCTCACTTGAGTCAAGAACCTGTGTTAATTGAAGCTTACCAAAATAACCGAGATGTGCATACCGTAACGGCTCAACTGCTGTTTGAAAAGGAGGAAGTAACGCCGGACGAAAGACGGTTTGGCAAGACGATTAATTTTGGGGTAATTTACGGTATGGGGGCGATTAAATTTGGGCGCTCGATGGGCAAAACTTCAGCAGACGGTAAAAAGTTTATTGAACGATTTAACCAGCGTTACAGTAAAGTATTTGAATATTTGGAGAAAGTAAAAAAAGAGGCGATCGCCCTCGGATACGTTACCACAATACTCGGCCGCCGCCGCTACTTAAACTTCGAGAGCGAAAGCATCCGCGACTTAAAAGGTCGCAATCCCCAAGACATTCACTCCGATAGACTTAAATCTCTCAGCAGAGATGATGCCCAATCTTTGCGGGCGGCAGCCAATGCTCCCATTCAAGGCTCTAGTGCTGATATCATTAAACTTGCCATGATTGAGGTACACAAAATTTTGCAAAACTATCAGGCGCGGCTGCTGCTGCAAGTTCACGATGAATTAATCTTTGAAGTCCCTCCCGATGAATGGGAAGAATTGCAGCCGAAAATTAGAACTGCGATGGAAAATGCTCTGCCACTTAGCGTACCGCTGATAGTTGACATCCACGCCGGGCAAAATTGGATGGAAACTAAATAGACAGCAGCAACCGCACTTTTGGGACAAAAAACAAGATGATGACAGCCGAAACACAAACTTTGTGGCAGCAGTTAAACGATTTAAAAAAACGCGCCACCGATTTAAACTTGCGCTTTTCTCAAGCAGCTCAAAAACTGCAAGACAGCGGCACTCCTTTATCCGAAAGCTTGGTTGAAGAATTAGCCGTCTACCGCCAAGATTTTGACAAGCTGTGTGCCAAAAGTCAGCAATTGCCAAGCCCGCAAGTCGCACCTGGGGAGATTGTTTCTTTACAAGATATCGAAAGATTGCTGCTAAAAGCAGAAGTAGCAAAAATTCCCACTTGGCATCACTGCATTGACCTCGGTTGCGGAGTCATCACTCCGGGTGGCGGTAAAACCTCTTCTCCCCAAACAGAAGAAAAAATTGGACTTCCCGAAAGTTTAGCAGGAATGACTGTTTTAGATGTCGGTGCTTGGGATGGATTTTACTCTTTTGCCGCAGAAAGGCGCGGGGCTAAGCGCGTTTTGGCTACAGATTCCTTTGTTTGGCAATCCCCCGATGTTGGCAAAGGAGGATTTGAGTTGGCGCGCAGAGTGCTCAAGTCTCAAGTTGAAGATATGGAGATAGACGTGCTCGACCTTTCACCCGAGAAAGTAGGGGTTTTTGATTTGGTTTTGTTCTTGGGAGTGCTTTACCACATGAGGCATCCCCTGCTGGCTCTCGATCGAGTTTTCAGCGTCACCGGCAAGCAGTTAATATTAGAAACTCACGTCGATATGCTTGATTGTCAAAGACCGGCAGCGGCGTTTTACTGTGGCGGCGAACTGAATAATGACCCGACGAATTGGTTCGGGCCAAATGCTCTGGCGGTGAAAGGGATGCTGGAAAGTGCAGGATTCCGCGACATCAAAGCTGTTAATATTTCCCAAGCTAGCGGTACGTGCGCCCGGATGGTTTTTCACGCTTGGCGTTAGGGAAAGACTGAAAGTGCGATCGGTTAATTAAACTCACCACATAAATGTAAACTAAGAGACACACCGAACTATGAGCCAAACTAAAATCGCCATTTTCCCAAAAATAAAAACCTTAAGTGCAGTCGCTCTGCTATTGCTACTATTCGGGTGTCCGCAAAAGCTAGCGCCCAACAACTATCCTGTAAAGCGAGTCAGCGACGGCGACACCCTTGTCGCCAGCGATAGCGCGGGGAAAGATATAAAAGTGCGTTTTGCCTGTGTAGATGCACCGGAAGTCGCGCACACCAATGCTGAGAAAAATAGCAAAGCAGCAGCAAAAAAAAATCAATTTAAGTGGGGAAACCTAGCGCACCAAAGAATGCAGCAGCTAGTCAAACAAGGGGGCGGTCGCATTGTTTTGACCGTCACCGATACTGACCGCTACGGCCGCAAAGTTAGCGAAGTTCGCTTGCCAAACGGCACCTTTGCCCAAGAAGTTTTGATCCGCGAAGGATTAGCAATGGTTTACCGTCCTTACTTGAAAAACTGTCCGAGTGCAAGTCTTCTGGAACAAGCGGAGGCTGAAGCTAAGAAAAATCGCCGCGGCGTTTGGGGAGATTCTAAGTTTGTTCCCGCGTGGAAATTTCGGAACAGTGATACATGATGGAAAGAAGGAAGAAGCCCGACGGAAGCCGGAAGAAGCAAGAGGGTAAAAGTCCGAACTAACTCTTGCCTTCGGAGTTTTTTTCGTCTAGTACAGCCACAAGTTTCAACCTATTTGTATATGGACAGGGACAGGATTATGTTATTGACATGGAACCTGCGAACCTGTATCAGAGATTTACCGTCTAGGGCTCACTCAGGTCTTGTTAAACCCGGTCTATACTATAAATCTTAGGTTTAGCTGCTCCGCATCTGCTGAGAAACTGGTTGCTCAGCGGATGCGGAGCGTCCTAATTTAGTACAATAGAAGAAGGACGAGGTTCTGCTCGTACCGCCCGCAATCTGTGGAGTTTCGGCGATAGCTGACGCCAGATTCATCTAAAACCAGACATGAGTTCGATCGCACTTTGATCGGAGCTTTTTTTTTGAAAAGTCAACAAATGTGATAGGCTCCAGATAAATCAATATACTGCTGACAAAAGCGGTCTATTGCAATCACCCAAAAATTAACTTTACCGGACATCAATGAATATCAAACATCTGGTTATTTCCGGCATGGCCCTGCTCCTCGGTACTGCAATCGTAGGAAATGCTATTGCTCAAGAACTGACCGACGACCAAAAAACGGTTGTTTGTCGCTTGAAAACAGAAGTTGACCAGCGGAAAAGCAACGGTCAAAAATTAGTATTTGTGCCGTTGCTGGGTCAAGTTCGCAAGCAAGTTTCATCTCCTTTTAGAGCCACGCTGCATCCTAATGTGGAGTATGTTTTTGTTGCCACTTGCGACGGAAATTGCCAGGATTTAAACTTATCTCTCAAGGATGCCAGCGGTCAGGAAATAGCTGCGAGTCAAAAGACAGGCGAACTGGCGTCAATCTCTTTTACTCCCCCATCCCAAGGCGAATATCAAATCAGTGCTAAACCGGGCGAATGCACGAAGGCAGAGGGTTGCAGTTACGGCCTGGGAATTTTCGTTCCTGCCTCTGCTAACGTACCTAATGCTTCAAGAATTCCTGCTGATATAGCACAATTTCGACTTTGCCAGTAGAGGAACAGCGATAGAGTTGTGGGTTGCGAGTAGAGTAGAGTTTTGAATCAGAAATCTAACTCATAACTTGCAACTTATAACTCGCCACTTATCTCGCAACCGCGCCCGACGGTGAGGATGTTCTTAATTAATGAAACCTTGCCTTTGACTGTTTCTTCCTTCTTGCTTCGGCTAGAATTTTTTAGGCATAACTCCTCCAAACTGTCAAGCCGATCGAGCCGTGGAACCCTGCAAAGACCCCATAACTGCCGAAACCGGGCCTGAAACCAGAACTTTATTTACCCTCACGCAGGCATCAATTAGAATATAGATGGTGCCTCTCAAAGGTGACGAGTACATTGCCCATGTCTTTAACCTTAGCCTTGAAAAATCAACTGCAGAACCTTCCTCAATTAGGGTTAAAAAGTCTGTTGGGCCGCTTGGGCATCAGGCAGAAAATCGGCTGCGGATACGCCTTGGTCATTGGTATTGCCGTTTTGGGTGCTGTGGCCGGACGGGGAGTAGAATCCTATCACAAACAGCAAGTTAGAGAAAAACTAGCGATCGACCGAGATAAAGCGGAAATCCTGACAAACCTCAATAACACGGTGCAGGAAGTCAGAATTCACCAGCAAGAGCTCGCGAGTCTGACGGCCCAACCGCAAATTTTCGATCGCGAACGCTCGGAATTCCTGACCCGCGTCGCCCAGATGAGCGGACAGCTCGAACAACTTCAAACCCAGTCGCCGACTTCAAATTCCGCAGTTGCCCAAGATTACCAACTGCTTCAAGAATTCAGTCAAGTCAACGGCAAAACAGTAGAAGCTTACTTCCAACAAGTACAGAATCTGTTGGGGAGTACAAAATTATCTGGTTTGAACCCGAAACAGCGACTAGGTTTTCAGCGGAACTTAAACAATTTTGTCACTAGCGAAACCGCTTTGAAACTCGAGCAGTTTTCCCTGGATTCAGCCCTACTGACCACCAACTTTCGCGAGAAAGCAGATCAGGCATTTAGAACCTACGAGGAAGCAGAACAACTTGGAACTCTGATTCTGGTGTGCTCTCTAGCAGTATCCGCCGGTATCGCAGCCTTACTTGCACGATACACCAGCGCGGCGATCGCCCGCCCCTTAGAAGCCACCACCCTCATCGCCCAGCGAGTTACCGAAGAATCAAACTTTGATTTGCAAGTACCCGTTACTACTTCCGACGAAGTGGGAAGGCTAGCAATTTCGCTCAACGAACTCATACAGCGGGTAGCAGAATATACAGAAGACTTGCACGAAGCAAAAGTAGCAGCCGAAGCTGCCAACCGCTCCAAAAGTGCATTTCTCGCCAATATGAGCCACGAACTCCGTACACCCCTCAATGCCATCATTAACTACAGCGAAATGCTGCAAGAAGATGCTCAAGATTCCGGTTCCGAAGATTTTCTCCCCGACTTAGAAAAAATTCAAACCGCAGGCAAACACCTGCTCGACATGATCAGCGACATCCTCGACATTTCCAAAATAGAAGCCGGTCACGTCACCCTTTATTTAGAAAACTTCGACGTGGCGACCATGATTGAAGAAGTGATGACTACGGCTCAACCGCTAGTAGAGAAAAAAGGCAATGCTTTAGCACTGAAAACCAAAGGCGAACTCGGCACAATGTATGCCGACCAACCGAAAGTGCGACAAATTCTTCTCAACTTGCTCAGCAACGCTGCCAAATTTACCGAGAAAGGGGTCATTACTATCGGCGTCGAAAGAATTATAATTGAAAAATCAAGATCGGCGAAACAAAATAAAAATAATGATTTTTACTCAGGTTCAAACTACAATTCTCAAGTTTTAATGTTTCGAGTCAGCGACACCGGCATCGGGATGACGGACGAACAATTGGAGCAGATATTCAAACCTTTTACCCAAGCTGATGCCTCGACTACCCGCAAATACGGAGGGACGGGTTTGGGACTGACAATTAGCCAGCGTTTGTGTCAAATTCTCGGCGGCGAAATTAGCGTTGAAAGCCAGGACGGCAAAGGTTCAACTTTTATTGTCAGTCTCCCGGAACGGGTGGTGATGCAGGCATGAGGGAAGTTCGGCAACGGTTTCTGTAACGGATTTAAGGGATCGAGGGATGGAAATTCGACCACAGATTCTGTTAGATTGACGGTTAAATTGCATACTAATCGCCACCACAATTCTCTATAATCCTAACTTTCTCTTCACCTCTGCTAAGGGCACAGAAGGCTGATTTGCATCTTCCTCTTTCGCCGCCCTCAAGTCCATCAAATCTTCTATGTCAGCAATTAATGCTTGCAGTGCTTCAAATTCTTCGTAAGGAATCACTGCAAATTCTTTTTTGCCGTTTTTGGTAATAAACTCAGGATGTAACTGAATCATGGATATTTCCTCTAGGTGTTTAAGAGTAAGCATCTTTTCTATGTTTGACGCGGTAGATTACCAAAATATCTTCCTCAATTTCAAATAAAACTCGGTAATCTCCTACCCGTAGCCGATATTCTGGCGTATAGTTTGTTAAGCGTTTCACATCTCCCGTCAGGTTATTTTGCATCAACTCAATTTTAGTCAAAACTCGGCTTTGTACTTCCGCTGGCAAAGATTCTAAATCTTCGATCGCTTTCGGCTTAAACTCAGCTTGGTAATTCATCAAAGTGCAACTTTTAGGCGCGACACTTTCCTTTTTCCTGCGCGACACTGCTACATAGGACGGAAATACCTATCTACAGAGAGGGGAACACCGATCCGATCGCCTTCCGCAACTCCCTACAATGACAATTGTACGGGCAATTAAGCAATTGCCTCTACAGCAGCCATCATTTTTAATGCAGGGAATTAAAATTTATGCAACCAAATAATCCAAACCAATTTACTGAAAAAGCCTGGGAAGCCCTCGCCCGCACTCCCGAACTCGTCAAAGCAGCTCAGCAGCAGCAGCTAGAAAGCGAACACTTGATGAAAGCTTTGCTGGAACAAGAATCGGGACTCGCTAGCAGCTTGTTTAACAAAGCGGGAGTTTCTGTAGCAAAGTTGCGCGATCGCACTGATGAGTTTATCAGTCGCCAGCCCAAAATCACTGGAAGCGGCGGCAACGTTTATCTAGGTCGTTCTCTCGACACTTTGCTCGATCGCGCCGACACTTACCGAAAAGAGTACGGCGATGAATTTATTTCGATCGAGCATTTGATACTAGGTTACGTTAAGGACGATCGCTTCGGCAGAAATCTACTACAAGAATTTAAACTAGATGAAGCCAAGCTCAAAGATATTATTGCCCAAGTCCGGGGGAACAACAAAGTGACAGATCAAAATCCAGAAGGCAAATACGAAGCGCTGGAAAAATACGGCCGAGACTTGACTGAAGCCGCGCGTCAAGGCAAACTCGATCCAGTAATCGGACGGGATGACGAAATCCGCCGCACCATTCAAATTTTGAGCCGCCGCACCAAAAATAACCCGGTATTGATTGGGGAACCGGGAGTCGGCAAAACTGCGATCGCCGAAGGACTCGCCCAGCGAATTATCACCGGAGATGTGCCGCAATCTCTCAAAGACCGACAATTAATTAGCCTAGATATGGGCGCGTTAATTGCCGGTGCAAAATTCCGAGGAGAATTTGAAGAACGCTTGAAAGCTGTACTCAAAGAAGTTACCGACAGCAACGGCAAAGTCATCTTATTTATCGATGAAATTCACACCGTTGTCGGTGCTGGCGCAACTCAAGGATCGATGGATGCCGGCAACTTGCTCAAACCCATGTTAGCGAGGGGAGAATTGCGCTGTATCGGCGCTACAACTCTCGACGAATACCGCAAATACCTCGAAAAAGATGCGGCACTAGAACGCCGTTTTCAACAAGTTTATGTTGACCAACCGACAGTTGAAGATACTGTCTCGATTTTGCGGGGCTTGAAAGAACGGTACGAAGTTCACCACGGCGTGAAAATTTCTGACAGCGCCCTAGTGGCGGCGGCTACTTTATCTACTCGATATATTAGCGATCGCTTCCTTCCAGACAAAGCCATTGACTTAGTGGACGAAGCAGCAGCTAAACTCAAAATGGAGATTACCTCCAAGCCGGAAGAACTAGACGAAATCGACCGCAGGATTTTGCAGCTAGAAATGGAAAGACTGTCGCTGCAAAAAGAAAGTAACTCTGCTTCGATGGAACGCTTGGAAAGACTGGAAAAAGACTTAGCCAACCTCAAGGAACACCAAAACGGTTTGAATGCCCAGTGGCAATCTGAAAAAGGTGTCATCGGCAGCATTCAAAAGATTAAAGAACAGATTGATAAGGTCAATATTGAAATTCAGCAAGCTGAATTAAAATATGACCTGAACCGCGCGGCTGAGTTGAAATATAGCAAGTTAACCGAATTGCAAAAACAACTGCAACAAGCTGAATCTCAACTGTCAGCAACTCAAACCACAGGTAAAAGTTTGCTGCGGGAAGAAGTTACAGAAGGTGACATTGCCGAGATTATTTCCAAGTGGACGGGAATTCCGATCAGCAAGTTAGTTGAATCGGAAATGCAGAAACTTCTGCACTTGGAAGATGAATTGCACAAGCGGGTAATCGGACAGGATGAAGCGGTGACTGCGGTTGCAGATGCAATTCAGCGATCGCGCGCAGGTTTAGCCGATCCCAATCGTCCGGTTGCGAGTTTTATCTTCCTCGGCCCCACGGGTGTTGGTAAAACCGAGTTGGCGAAAGCATTAGCCGCTTATCTGTTCGACACCGAAGAAGCGATCGTCCGAATTGATATGTCGGAATACATGGAGAAACACGCAGTTTCCCGGTTAATTGGTGCGCCTCCGGGATACGTTGGCTACGATGAAGGCGGACAATTAACTGAGGCTGTGCGCCGCCGTCCTTACTCCGTGATTCTATTCGATGAAATCGAGAAAGCGCACCCGGATGTATTCAACATCATGCTGCAAATTTTGGATGACGGCCGCGTTACCGATGCTCAAGGTCACACAGTAGACTTTAAGAATTCTGTGATTATTATGACATCGAATGTCGGCTCTCAATACATTTTAGATGTGGCGGGAGATAACGAACTAATGCGCAGTCGGGTGATGGAAGCGATGCGGGGAACTTTCCGCCCGGAATTCTTGAACCGGATTGATGAGATGATTATCTTCCACGGTTTGAGCAAGCGCGAATTGCGACAGATTGTGCTGTTGCAAGTCAAGCGCTTGGAAAAACGGTTAGCTGAACGCAAGATGTCTCTGAAGCTGTCGGAATCTGCGATCGATTTCTTAGCAGAAATTGGTTACGATCCGGTGTACGGTGCGCGGCCTCTGAAGCGGGGAATTCAACGCGAGTTGGAAACGCAAATGGCGAAGGGTATTTTGCGGGGAGATTTTGCTGACGGCGATACCATTTTTGTGGATATCGAGAATGAAAGGTTGGCGTTTAAGCGGCTGCCGGCACAGTTGGTGACTGCGAAATAATTTGAGTAGGGTGGGCTGCGGCCCACCTTATTTTTTGAGGGGCGATGGTTCTTTTTTTTACCGCAGATGTAAGCGGATGGACGCGGATGGACGCGGATGGGATTGCGGGCGATTGTTTAAGGGCGATCGCTTTCTGATTTATCTTTTTTCTGTTCTTGGCGTTCTCGAACAGATTTCGTCAGCAGGTACGTTGCCAAACTGCTAACGGATCTGCTGTCTTCTTCTGCCCATTCTTCCAGAGCTTTTTGAATCTCTTCTGGCAAGTATGCGGTAACTCGTCCTCGTGAAGCCATTTGTTGCGCTGCAAAACATTTCAACACACTCCATGTTACGCCGTGGCCATTGCTTAAGGGCGATCGCTTTCTGATTCTTCCTTTTTCTGCTCTTGGCGCTCTCTGACTGCTTTAGCTGCCACATGGGATAGCAGGTTTGCAAGGGTTCTATCTTCTTCTTCGGCCCATTCGGACAAGGCTTGATGAACGTCTTCTGGGAGGGTAACTGTGACTCGCATTCGTGAAGGCATGGGCTGGCATGGTTTTACTTCAATTGTCTTCAATTTTACACTCCAACACCATTTGATATATTTTTGTGTCATTTGATGTTAATGGCATCAAATTATGCTATTAGTGTATATAAGGCTCAGGCCTTAAAACGTCAGAAGCCAGCCCCTCACTGTCCAAGGTTCCGGGCTGGCTCTGGCTCCAAAAATATCAATGGAGACGAGTTCTATGTTGACATACAAAGACCGCTTGTGTTGTTGGGCGATCGCCCGTCTGTTACCCACTCAGCAATGGATTATTGTTGCCCGCTTCCGCAGTCGTTCTGATGCAGACGGGCATTTTCAGTTTTTGCGACAAACTATACCTCACGTTAAGTTTGAGGTTGTATTCGATCGCAGTGGGGACACTCACCGTTTATCCGCGACCTGCCGCCCTTCCAATCCCGTCACCAGCGCGTTATAAATGGTAATTTTTGAGGCGGTTTCAGTTAACTAAAGATTGGCGATCGCACTTTTTTTGATAAGTGCGATCGTCCTTCCTTTCTTGAGTCCCCCTCTACTGGGACGATAGTTTCTGTACAAGCGATTTCAATTGCCGAGTTATCTGTTGGGCGGTCTTTACTAACTTACTTCCGCACCATCACAGAGCGAATCACAGCATTCGGCTGATACTTGTTAGTCTGATAAAATCCCCCTTGACCGGCCCCGTAAACCCCCGCAAATTGTTTGCCTTCAGCCTTGGGAACAAACATAATGTTTCTAGTGGGTTGCTTGGCAAATACAACCCCTTCTCTCGATTCATTATCCACGTTATAAGATAAAGTAGCTTTGCCGTAAATAGCCTCGGCTTGTTTCAGAGTCATTCCCGGCCCGACGCCCTGAACTGTTTTATAATTAGAATTCTCAGTCATCAAAAGTTCAATGACATCCGTATCTTTTAGCTTTGTACCCGCAGGATAAATAATCCGATATAGCACTTTTCCCGACTGGCTGACAGCCACAGCATCAAAGTCTACCATAAAAGGAGACTCTACCTTAAACTGCGCCGTGGAACCCAGAGCCTTTTTCAATTGTCCGAAAGTCATCCCCACCTTCGCCGCTCCAATTGTGCGATCGGAAATTGTTAAACTTGCAGCAGGCGTTTTTTGAGCAGCCTTTGCCGCTTCTCCCAAGACATTTGTAGCCCCAGGCTTAGCAGCGGAACCCGGAACGGAAATTAAAGTCAGGTAACTGCCGATCGCCAATAAAACAGCTATCATTGATCCAGACAAAACTTTAACATTCAACATGGCTAATTCTCCTAGATTTCAAATGCGACTATCTACCCGCATCTTTTTGACTATCCTGGGCTTCACCCTCCTAGTTTGGATTCTCAGAGGTGTTGGCATCTTGACATTCATTCCCGGTGCTGTTATCTGGATACTGATTTTGTTGTCTTTTGTTGCGGGTATCCTCAGCACTTTACTCCGTCGGTAAGCCAGCATCCGGCAAATAACAAATAACAATTAACAATTAATAAATTATTTTAATTTGGATTGTTTCATTGCCTTTCCCACTGTCACATTCAACTGAGCGCCGATCAGCATCACCAAAGAAGAAATATCGAGCCACAGCAGCAACACTATAAAAGTTCCGATCGTGCCGTAAGTCCAACTGAAATTGCCCCAATGCCAAACATAAAGCCGAAATAAAGCTGAAAACAGCGCCCACAAAATAGCAGCAAAAACAGCTCCCGACAAAATAGGAATATCTGGTTGACGGCGGCTCGGCCCGTAGCGGTAAACAAAGGCAAAAGCCAGCGATACAATTCCCAAAGAAATCGGCCACCGCCACAGCCGCCAAACACCTAACAGTTGCGACTCCAAAGGGCAATTGCCGGCGAGCAGCAAGCAATTTTGAACATCTTTTAAATCGCAAGTGGCGACGGACTCCAGCAGGCAACTCTGGCGGGCAATAGCTTGCACAATTAAGTCGCTGACAAATACTACTCCCGATGCCAGAATTAATAGTATAATTGTGCCGATACTGAGCGCCAGAGAAATAAGTTTTGCTTTCCAAAATGGTCGAGTTCGATCCCTCGGAATTTGATGGATGCGATCGAGTGCAGCCATCGCCGCGCTCATTACTCCAGAAAATACCCAAACCGACGCAAAAAAGCTCACCGAAAACAGCCCTTTACTGCGAGTTAACAAAATTTCTTTGATTAAGCCGCCAATCAAATTCCGAACGTTATCGGGTATAACTTCGCCCAAAAGACGGGCGATTTGATAAAGTGTTGACTGCAAAGGTTCAAACAGAGCGATCGCAGATAAGATAGCCAACAGCCCCGGAAACAGCGCCAGCATAGAATTGTAGGCCATTTCCGCAGACAGCCCCGGCAAGCGCTGTTCTCCTGCCTTAGCGCCGACCTCCTTGAGCGTGTTCCAAGTCAAACACCGACAAAACAGCCAAAAACCACCAAATTTTCTTTTGAGAGCTCGGAGCAGCCTCAAAAATACCTGAAACAAAGCTAAAATCAGGTAGCGCAACCAGTAAAAAATGTTCATAGCGCACAGGAGAGGGGGAACTAGAAAATAGAAAATGAATGCAGGACGATCGCGCAACTGGAAATAAGCAGCGTTACTTAATTAAGCCATTACCAATGCGCCATTGTTAATCTAAAATCTAAAATCTAAAATCTAAAATCTAAAATCAATATGGCTCAGGATGTCAGACAGTGGTTAGATGAAATTAAGCGGCTGCAACAGCAGTTAACAGAAGTTTCGCGCGATCGAGATGAGGCCGGTGAAAGTGCGGCTCAGTGGCGTCAACTCTACAATACCGAAGCCGAACAGCGGCGGAATGATGCCAAATTAACTCAGCAAAGCATCGCTTCTCTGGAAGCACAAATAGAGCAATTACAAAATTTTTCGCCCCTTGTACCCGAAGGCGACGATGCTGGAGTTGCCCGACAGCAGGAAGTCGAACAACTGCAAACAGTAGGCGAACTTAAAGCTAAGTTAGCAGAAGTTCTCGAAGAGCGCGATCGGGCGATCGAACAAGTTAAACAACTGACTCAAGCCCTCAAACAAGAAGAAGCCCGTCACGCCGAAACTAGCAAAAATTTAACTAGCGCCCTCGGAGATGCCGTTGACTTGCTCACGAAAGCCCAAAATCCCGCTCCTGCAAAAACAGAGACAGTATATTCTTTAGAGATAGTACCTACTCGCACTGCAAATCCAGGCGAAACTGCTCTGGAAATACGCCAAACTTCAGCCCAAACAGGTAAAAATCCCGCCCAGCTTCCACCTTCTAAAAATCAGTTACTCGATTTACCGCCATTTGGGAATTAGGAGCTAAAAATTCAGGAATTGTCGGCAGGGCGAATCCCCTTAGCAGGTGCGATTTAGTCACCGATTCCTTGTTTTTGTTTTTCCTGCAATTAAGCAGCCTTAATTCATCGGCTTCTTTATTATTCCCCATCTACAGATGGTTGACTAATCGATGTAACTGTACTGTTCATTAACCTATAATCCGCATTGAAAATTTTGAAAACAGCTAAAAAATATTGCTCGCGTCGTATTAATCTACAGTCTTTAGATAGAACTTAACCGAGCTAAATTTTAGTAATATCGACAACGACTGATACGCGAGGAAACTTCATGAAGGCAGAGATATCCGCAGTCTGGTTAAAGATGGAGAGCATGATCGACGGCTTGATTATCATGTTGCCCAATATTGTGCTGGCGTTAATTGTCTTTGCAATCTTTTTCTGTGTGGGCGGGGCAATTAAGAGAGCGGTCAGGCGGGTAACCCGCAACCACCACCAAGCACGAAATTTGGGGTTGGTGTTAGGACGGTTGGCGCAGGGTACGATCGTTCTAGTTGGTCTGTTTGTTGCGCTTTCGATTATAATTCCCACATTTAAAGCTGGGGATTTGATTCAATTGCTGGGAATTAGCGGGGTGGCGATAGGTTTTGCCTTTCGCGATATCTTGCAAAACTTCTTAGCCGGTATCCTAATTCTGTTGACTGAACCGTTCCGAATCGATGACCAGATTGTGTTTAAAAACTTTGAGGGAACGGTAGAAAATATTGAGACGCGCGCTACAACAATCCAAACTTATGATGGTCGCCGGATTGTCATTCCCAATGCCGAATTGTTTACGAATGCGGTGACAGTGAATACTGCTTTCGATAAACGCCGCACAGAATACGATGTTGGTATTGGTTACAACGACGATATTGACCGCGCCAAGCAGTTAATGCTAGAAGCATTGTACACCGTAAATGAAGTGTTGAAAGATCCTGCACCCGATGTGCTGGTGCTTGAGCTAGCAGAAAGTACCGTCAAGATCCGCGTTCGGTGGTGGATTTCTCCGCCGCGCCGAATTGACGATATGCGATCGCGCGACAAGGTAATTTGTGCTATTAAAAAAAAGCTTGTGGAAAACGGCATCGATTTGCCTTATCCCACGCGACAAATTTTGTTTCACGACCAAACCGAAGAAACCGATGGCGATCGCTCCCAGCAGCGCGAAGGATGGCCTGCAGGTAAAAGTAAAGTTCCGAAACCTCGCAGTATTGGCGGATCTGTGGGAAAAGTTGCCCAAGGGCGATCGCAACTTGACGACAACGGGCAATCTTAACCGCGCCACAATTCATGAAAAATATCAAGTTGAGAAAACTTTGGAATTCGCTGCACTGCGCTCGTGCAACCGGAATTGAGAGCAGTCCCCGAGTGATTAAAAGAGTAACAAACCAGGATTGATATGATGCCTAATTTTCAAGCAAAAACCACAGTCCGATTGCCGTAAACTAAAACACGATTTTGTAAATGATATCGCACGGCTCTTGCTAACACAACTCTTTCTAAATCTTTACCTTTGCGAACCAGATCGGACACTTCATCGCGGTGACTGACGCGCACAACATCTTGTTCGATAATCGGGCCCGCATCTAAATCGGGTGTAACGTAGTGGGCTGTTGCACCGATAATTTTAACTCCTCTTTCATAAGCTCTTTCGTAGGGATTTGCACCCACAAACGCGGGTAAAAATGAATGGTGAATATTAATCAGATTGGGAAATGCGATCGTAAAATCTTGACTCACGATTTGCATATATTTCGCCAAAACTACTAGATCGATCTTATATTTATTAAGAATTTCTAACTGTTGTGCTTCTTGAATAGCTTTATTGTCTTTAGTAATGGGAATATACTCAAAGTCGATACCGTATTGTGCGGCAAGAGGCTTTAAATTTTGATGGTTGCTGATAATCAGGGGAATTTCACATCTAATTTCTTGAGATTGTTGTCGCCAAATCAAGTCTAATAAACAATGATCTTGACGGCTTACAAAAATCGCGATCCGCCGAATTTGATGGGAGAAATGCAATTGCCAGTTGGCTTGTATGTCCTTGGCTATTTCACTAAAAGCAGGTATTATTTGTTCGGTGGTTAAGTCAAAATCATCTAATTGCCATTCTAGCCTGCTCAGAAATAATCCGGCGGTAAAATCTGTATGGTGATCTGCGTGGATGATATTGCCGTTATGGGATGCGATAAAGTTAGCAAGTAAGGCGACGAGTCCTTTGCGATCGGGACAGGCAATTAACAGGGTTGCAGTAGGCTTAGTCATAATATAATGACAAAATTGTCTCGCTGAGTCGAGCAAGAACAAGTTATCTCACAGGGGTTTATTGATACGTTTAGGGGCGGGCAAGATGCCCACCTCACAAGAGATTTTAACTAAGAGTGGAACAGGCATCTTGCCTGTTTCGATGGGCTTACTGGCGGACAAGATGCCCGCCCCACAAGAGATTTTAACTAAGAGTGGAACAGGCATCTTGCCTGTTTCGATCTTCCTTCTTCCTTCTTCTAAAATCCCATCGCCCCAGCTACTGCATCCAAAGTCGGAGCAATGCCGCTTTTAAACTGATTGTTGCTGTGATTAATTGCGGTATCCGGGTCTTTTAAACCGTTACCAGTCAGCACGCAAACCACCGTCGCCCCCGTCGGAACTTGGTCTTTCACCTTCAGCAAACCGGCCACAGAAGCTGCACTGGCTGGTTCGCAGAAAATCCCTTCCTGCGATGCTAACAAACGGTAAGCGTCGAGAATTTCGGCGTCGGTGACTGCTGCAAAACTGCCGCGGCTGGCTTCGGAAGCTGCGATCGCCTGTTTCCAGCTAGCCGGGTTGCCGATCCGAATTGCCGTCGCCAGGGTTTCTGGGTTCGCCACGGGCTGGCCCGTTACCAAAGGCGCAGCCCCAGCGGCTTGAAATCCCATCATCCGCGGCAGGCGCGAACATTTTTTGGCTTGGTGGTATTGACAAAAACCCATCCAGTATGCTGTGATGTTTCCCGCATTTCCCACGGGAATGCACAGCCAGTCGGGGGCATCGCCCAAAGCGTCCACCACTTCAAAAGCGCCGGTTTTCTGGCCTTCCAAACGGTAAGGATTGACTGAGTTGACCAATGTCACGGGGTAGTTAACGGCCATTTCGCGGACAATTTCTAAAGCCCGATCGAAATTTCCGCCAATCGAAATCACTTCCGCACCGTAAAGCAAAGCTTGCGCCAGCTTGCCCAAAGCCACGTAACCTTCGGGAATCAACACGAAAGCTCGCATTCCCCCGCGTCTGGCGTAGGCGGCCGCGGAGGCAGAAGTATTGCCGGTACTGGCACAAATTACTGCCTCCGCACCAGCTTCCTTTGCCTTGGAAATCGCCATTGTCATCCCCCGGTCTTTGAAACTACCAGTGGGGTTGAGGCCGTCGTATTTGACCAAGACGCGCACGTCTCGACCGATGAGAGAGGCGATCGCAGGTGCTGGAATCAGGGGAGTATTGCCCTCTTGGAGGGTCACTACCGGCGTGGTTTCCGTCACCGGCAGGTAGGGGCGATAAGCTTCGATCAAGCCGGGCCAGCCGTAGCGTTTCGGCTCGGCTGCGCGGGCAGCGGAGTTAGCAGCAGAGTCAGTAGCAGGTAGAATCAGGGTCACGATGTCAATGGTTTTAGGCAATGGCCAAGGAATTTACACTAATTTTAGCTCGATCGGTTAATTTGATGTTTAATACGATCGGTTCAGGTTAAAGTAACTTAATGGTGTGAATGTGTAGATATGTCTACCCAATTACTAATGTCAAATAATTCATCCACTCTTTCCCGGCCTCAAGTTACCGCGAGCAATCCCGAAATGGCTAGTTCTTCTACCCTATCGACCACTTTTGCCCGCAAAGTAGATTCGGTGAAGTGCCCCTACCAAGCCGACCAGCAAGTTAAGTTCCTGCACTTGCAAGCGGAAATCGAATCCTTGCTGCTGGAAGTGCAAAGCCTCAAACAGCAACGCTCGATCGCTGGCTTGTCGGCTCTCGACCCCATTTCTGGCAGCAACAGCAATTAGCAGACAACAGTCGCTAATGCTAACTGTGCTGCCCCTGTGTTATAGAAACAAAGGTTTTGCTACCCGCAGTATTTTTTGCCGAAAGTGCCAGAAATTCCTAACTGCGGATAGCGATCGCTAGCATTTGCTAAAACGCGCTTGCCTACTGCTCAACTCGTCTGCCACAAGCTGGCAACGAGCTGACATTTTACTGCGCTTTTTCATTGCGCTAATTTGTTAAGCCATGCTCATAGCATACGGAGAATCGAAATCAGTTTATGACAGCATCGATCGAAAAACCACTAAATTTGATATCCGCAAGTGACACTTCCAACCTGCGCCTCAAAGATATTCTCAAAACCCTGCCGCGGGAAGTATTCGTCAAAAACCCCCGCAAAGCTTGGACAAAAGTTATTGTCAACGTTTTGCTAGTTGCTGTCGGTTATTGGGGCATAGCAGTCTCTCCTTGGTTTCTACTACCCCTGATGTGGATTTTCACAGGAACCGGATTAACCGGTTTTTTTGTGATCGGTCACGACTGCGGTCACCGGTCATTTGCTAACCGCCGCTGGGTTAACGATTTAGTCGGACATCTCGCCTTTTTGCCGTTAATTTTCCCGTTTCACGCATGGCGGCACGGACACAATTATCACCACAAGCACACCAACAAAATTGGCGAAGATAATGCTTGGCAACCCATGACAGCGGAAGACTACGCTGCTGCTCCCAAGGCTTTACAAATAGCTTATAGTTTAATTTTCGGTCGGATGTGGTGGATCGGCTCGATCGCCCACTGGGCAAAAGTACACTTTATGTGGTGGCGCTTCAAAGGCCAACAGAAACAAGAACAAGTTCGGTTTTCTGTGTTAGTGGTTTTAATCGGTGCTGCGATCGGATTCCCGATTTTAATTGCAACAACAGGCATTTGGGGATTTGTCAAATTTTGGTTGATGCCCTGGCTGGTTTACCATTTCTGGATGAGCACTTTTACGATCGTTCACCACACAGCACCAGACATTTCTTTTAAAGAACCGGAAGAATGGAACGAAGCCCAATCGCAACTATCGGGAACAGTTCACTGCGATTATCCTCGCTGGGTAGAGTTTCTGTGCCACGACATTAACGTGCACGTTCCCCACCACCTTTCAACTGCTATTCCCTGGTACAATTTGCGCCTAGCCCACAGCAGCTTAAAGGAAAATTGGCAAGATCATCTCTACGAAACAGAATTTTCTTGGTCTTTAATGAAGCGGATTGCCGACAACTGTCACTTGTACAATCCCGCTGGCGGCTATCAAACATTGCAGGAATTTAACGCTAAAACAAAGTAAGTTTTCAACGCGATAAATGCTAGAAAAACCCGGTTTGTAAAACACAACCGGGTTTTTCGATATTACAATCCGTAGCCTTTGTCAGGGGCGGAATGCGCGCCCTACTGTCAATATCACAATCCGTACCATTATTAAATCAGTCATTCCAATCTAAAATCTAAAATCTAAAATCTAAAATCGAATGACTTTCAATCCCAATAACTGTCGCAACGAAAGCGAAGTAGAAAGCAAACTGATTGTCAGCTATCTGCTACCAAAACTAGGCTATACGCCGGAAACTTGGCACCAAGAAATAGCCTTTGGGAATATTCGTCTAGACTTCCTCTCATTTGCCACCCAAGTTATCCCCATAGTTGTCGATGCAGACTCGCCGATGAGTGTAGTTATGGAGGCTAAACATCCCAAGGAAAATTTAGACCGCCACCTGCGAAAACTCCATCGCTATTTAACAAGTTTGAGCATCCGCTACGGACTCATAACTAACGGTAAAGAAATTAGAATTTACCAAAGAGTCGCCGATGATATTCAGCTAGTCTTTAAGTGTGCTGGACAAGACCTTGAAAAGAGAATTGATGAAATTATCGCTTTAATTGGCAGAGATAGTTTAAAATTTATAAAAAATCCCGATAAACTCGAACTGGAGGATAGTAAAATTAATTTGGTTAGTCCTGATTTAATTAGCGAAGTCCCAGTACAGCCCAACAATCCCGCCACCGCAGAACCTGAGCCAAGTCAAATCTCTGAACCGGAACAAATACCTGAAAATTATCCAGTTAAGCCTCAAGTTAAATCCGATGTAACCGTTCCCCAAAAAACTCAAAATACAATGAAAATCCTTGCAGTTTACCACAATAAAGGCGGCGTTGGCAAAACTACAACAGTAGTCAATTTAGCCGCAGCGCTGAGCAAACAAGGTAAAAGAGTCTTGGTAATCGACTTAGACAGTCAGGCAAATACAACCTTTGCGACTGGTCTAGTAAAATTTGAAGATGAAGAAGACGACGATTTGAAAGATAGTAACATTCTTCACGTTTTGCAATCCGAAGATGATTACTCGATAGGCAAAGTAGCACGCAAGTCAAGTTTTTGCCATCCCGAAATTGATGTGATTCCTTCCCACATCAATTTGATGCACGAAGAAACCGAATTCAATCAACTAGATTACAGCCGACTGATTTTAATTCAAAAACTAGCCAAAGTAGAAGATAAATATGATATTGTACTGATCGATACGCCGCCATCTTTGAATTTTTTCGCTAGAGTGGCCCTGATTACGGCGGATTATTTAATTATTCCTTCTGACTTAAAACCTTTTGCCAATCAAGGATTGGTTAATGTCAAGGATTTTATCAAAACAGTCAACGGATTCAAAAAACTCATCGGCAAGAAACCTTTAGAAGTTTTAGGCGTCCTCCCTTGCAAAATCTCTACTAATATTAAATTTGTACAGTACAGTTTGCCCAAGCGGAGGGATGCAATTCCCAAACGCTACGGCTTGGAAATCATGGACAGCGTAATTTACGAGAGAGACGATTTAGCAAAGTGTGCAGAACAAATGCAAATCGTGGGAAATATGGAAATCGCCGATCCGATTTCAGTGCTAGACTTTAAGCCTGATTCCATCGCCTCTCAAGAATTTGAAATGCTAGCAATCGAAGTTTTGGAAAAAATAGGTAAAAACTAATGAAAAAATTATTTCCGTCCCTGGTTGCAGTGAAAAGAATTACTTCCACAGTGCCACGTTCCAATTTTGCAGAGCCTGATTTGGAGAAATTAGCGAGACTGATTTTAGAGTCAGGAGGATTGATTAATCCGATAATTGTCCGCCGAAACGGTATGGATGCCTACGAAATAGTAGACGGAGACTTTGAATACTATGCGGCGGCGAGAGCAAAGGAAATAGATGCTCTCAAAGGCGAGACAATCGGAGCATTCATCCTGGAAGAAGAAAATGAAGAACTTCTCCTCGAACAACTTGAAATTAGCAGAAAAACTGCAATCACTGAGAATCAAAGTGTAAGTGTGGTTCCCCAACAGTCCTCCAGCTTTGAACAGCGGCTGACAAATATTGAAACTCGATTGGAAAACAGAATTAATGAATTGAAAGCCGAGTATACGCAGGAAAAACAGGCGCTGATAGAGAGGGTTAAAGAAGTTGAAAGCCTCATTCCCAAACCTGTTCCGCTGTTGTCAGCGCTCAACACTCAAAAGGAATCTCAACTGGCGTCAAATTTGAAAAATGCTGGCATCAAATCTAAAACAATAATAGACCAAATCATCAAACAGCGAGAGTTGGAGCCATTTACCTCATTTGAGAATGTGGTGCAACGCATTACAGGGTTAGGCGAGAAAACAATGATTAAGGTCATTGACAATTGGCAAAGATATTTATAACCTTTCCGCTATCTAAATTGCATTTTTGGGGCCTTGCTCAAAGCCGATCCGACAAACCTTGAAAAACCCGATATGACTCGGCGGTTGAAACCCATCCTACACAAACTTTTGTCTCTCTCGCTTGAGACTAAAGAATAAAGGGGATATTAAAGCTGGCTTTCGTATAAATCAACAGTCCGGACAGTTTTTTGGGGTGAGTGGCGAGGAAAGCTATCCAAGGCTTAAAGTACAGTCATACA
>NZ_JAUBPO010000066.1:0-44970 GCF_036700785.1 Microcoleus sp. S28C3
GGAATCTCTCTCTAAATTCACCATAATTTCTACTCAGCTCCTTCTGAGTAAATTTGTGCTTAGTCTAAACTCCAGTACTCCGCCCACCCTTCCCAATTCACCAGGAGCTAACTTTTTGTTTGGTAGAACACAAAACATTCTGGATAACTTCTAGAGCAACAGCTTTAACTACATTAATACTTACACTATTACCCAGTTGATGATAAGCTTTATCATCATTAGGATGCAAAATAAAACTATCGGGAAAACCTTGTAATCGTGATGCTTCGCGGGGAGTAATCCTGCGAACTCGGTTATGAGAGTAAACCCCTAATCTATTAGCATCACTGGCAACAATTGTTACCGAAATCTTATGCGGATCGAGAAATTTATAGACTTCAAAGGAAAAGTTACCGGATACAGGTTTGTACTGATTGTTGTTCCGTTGCAGGTACTTTTTTGTTACCAAGGAATCCAGAATTTCAACGAGATTGGGATGAGCAAAAAAAGTAGCTATTTGCTCTTTAGTTAATAGCTTGCCATCTTGGTCAGCTCCAAATTCTTTATTGCGCCTTTTCAATATAAAAAGATTCATTAATTCAATTTCGTCTAAACTGCACTCGCCTCGCAAACCCAGTTCCCAAGAATGAATCGAATTGCCGCCGCGATAGTCAATTAGCCGCCTACCGTGCAAGCGACTAAAATCATTGTTAACTATTTGTTTCAAGGCCTTAACAAATTCTGGCGAACAATCATATTTTGGATCTGGATTGTCTTCCAAAATATCTGCAACTGTGACAGGTTTACTTAACGGGGAAAATAACGATAGCTGTTGATGACTAGAGGAATGCGAATCTTTTGGGCCTAAGTCGGAAATTAAGCCAAATTGGGGCGAAGCATTTAAAATTCCTACTAGGTAAACTCGGACACGGTTCTGAGGTAAGCTAAAGTTAGAGCTGTTGAGCAAGAAATAATCGAAGCTGTAACCTCGGCTTTTGATTTCGCCCTTAATAGTTTCGAGGGTTCTACCGCCGTCGTGGCTGACAAGCCCCCGCACGTTCTCGAAAATAAATGCTTGAGGTTTAAAGGTATCAATTAACCTTGCAATCTCAAAAAATAGGGTGCCTCTGGTGTCTCCAAAGCCCTCTTTTTTGCCAGCATAGGAGAAAGACTGACAAGGAAATCCCGCTAGTAAAATTTCATGTTCAGGCAGTTTGTCAATTAATCGGATGTCGCCTAAAGGTGTGTCGGCAAAGTTTTTCTGGTAAACTAATTGAGCGTCGGGATTGATTTCGCTGCTTAATACGCATTCTGTTTCCAGATTCAAGGAACGAGCGGCGGATTCAAACGCTAATCTCATGCCGCCTATTCCTGAGAATAAGTCAATAAAACGGATTTTTGGCATAATAATTTTAGTTAGTTGAGATTTTAACAGCATTTCTTCAGTATACCATCTCTTTACTCATTGTTAGGCACAAAGTAATCCCTCAAAAAATCGCAAAGTACATTAAGTTCATTGTGGGAAAATGCCACAGTGCAATGACTATACGTACACAAGGTTCTGATTGCATTTTCCCTCTCAAAGTTACCAGCACCATCAATGACATAAGCCATTTTATAACCTGCATTTTCAATCTGCTCAAATCTAGCTCTTGCTTGTCCAGCTTTACGTTCAATTACACTATTTGTTGTTACCTGAAAGCTAATCTCTATTGCAACAAACTTATCTTCTTTAGAAAGAACCAGATCAAATGTTGTTAGTCCTTTTTCGCTTTCTTGGTCAGTATGTCTAACGCCGGGTAAATGACCGTTAGGTCTAATAGCTATATCTATAACCCCTAAATTATCTTGTAAGTATTCTTTGACAAAGTTTTGAGCGATTTGACCTAAAGTATTGGCTTGTGACCCAGAGGTTATCCGGCTAACCCAGATATATCGTTGTTTAATAAACTTATTTAATTTATCGGGTTGACCTAAGTAATTACCAATTTCACATTTAGCTAAAACCTCAGCGCTTTTTTCATTCAGTGAACTAGCGCCGAACAAAAGAATTGCTATTAAATCTTTATGTGCCAAAGATAGAGATTGATTTTGGAGTATTTTTTTACCGTCAATCCCTAGTTTATTATTGGTTAGTTGACCTGATGCTGGTAGAAAAGTGAATTGATAAGAGTAAGTTTGCAGGTTCCAAAGGTAATCTAATCTCTTTAAGGGAAACATAGAATTAAACTGACTATTCACTCTTTTTATCATTTCTCCCCCAAAGTCCGCCAGTACAATTAAATGTTTCAGGAACATATTTGCCGAAAGTGTTGAAGCTTCTACTATTTGAAATAATCCGCTTAACTCCGAAACAGGGACGCTAAGAATAGCAATAAATTGCTCTTGAGTTTCTATCAATTTTGGTATGACACTGAGTTCTGCTTCCTTTTGAGATAAGTCGGAAGGCCAAAACATAGAAGCTAACTCACGGATTTCTTCAACTGTTCTTCTGTAATTGTGAGTTGACATTTTGGGCTTTGTGTGATATTGAGTGCTGTGAGTTTGATGAGATCGCCCGCCCTTCTCGCTATTAAATGTTCGGCGGCCGTTGACGCGATTTTTCAGGGGAGGAGGCTGGCGATCGCACTTTTCCCTATTTCTTGCTACTAATCCATTCCTTAAGATCCGCGATCGTAAAAATGGCTTGAAAATCCAATCCCGCCTCGCGATATAATTCCCCTCCACCTTGCTCCCTGTCAATCAGCGACAACACGCGATCGACTTTATAACCGGCACCCCGCAACCGTTCCACCGCCTGCATCGCCGACTTACCCGTCGTCACCACATCCTCCAAAACCGCCACATTTGTCCCCTCTGGCAACAGTGGACCCTCAATATACGCCATTGTCCCGTGTCCCTTCGTCTCCTTTCTGACAATTAAAGCTGGTATAGGTCGACCTTCGAGAGCCGAAACCACGCTCACCGCAGTTACAATCGGGTCAGCACCCAAAGTCAAACCGCCCACCGCTTGCACATCCGACGACAGCATCGACAACAGCAAACGTCCCGTTGCCAAAGCACCTTCAGCGTGCAGCGTCACCGGTTTGCAGTTAATGTAATAAGAACTTTTCTGCCCCGAAGACAGCACAAAATCGCCTTCACGATAAGCAAACTCGCACAACAAATCTAGAAGTCGATCGCGCAACACCTTTAAATCCGCAGCATCCATAACTCACACCGTGTAAAAAACACAAATAATCCGCCGATAATCAGTTTATAGTGGAATCGGAATTAATTAAGGAGGCTGAAATATTATGAGTCAAAAGTTAAAAAGCCTGAGCGGCGCGTTGATTCTCGCTGTCGCCTCTGCCGCACTGGCATCCGTCAAACCAGCTCAAGCACAAACAGCTCGATTTCACCCGATTGCCGACGACTTCAACCGACAATTCTTTGAAGCTTCAGGAGACTTTTACCACAACGTCAGCTTGCAAGGTTACTTGGGCGACTATTTAGGCATCGGTTCCCCCAGCGGCGTCGTTGCCTTTCCCGAAAAAGAAATCGAGCGGGATGCCAGTCGCGTCAACGGCTTCTACCGACGAGTAATGCAGCGCCAAGTTTCCAGCGATCCGATTCTCCGCGTCCCAGATGCCGTCAATCCCTTCGATGCCTCAGTCATGGCACTGCCTGCTGCTTGCCAGCTAGCACCTCAACCGAGCGGCTGTTTCCCCACTCCCGCCGGGCTTCAAGATCAGTTTACACTTCCAACACAGCAGCAAGATTCACAGACCGATCCAGGCCCCGTCAGAGGACTTTATCAAGTATCGCCGGCCGGCAAAAATTAGTCGATCGACAGTTGCGAGTTTTGAGCCGAGGCGGGTTTACTAAATCTCGGATTTGTATGAGAGAAAGTCTGAACCCGCCCCAAAATTTCATGTTTTGGCGATGCTGTCGGTAAACGCGCAACTGGATTTTTTTTAACTATCGCGGTTATTTTACAGGACTAAATATTATCCAATATTTATGAAATAATGCTGCCGTCAGGCATGATTGTTCCTTTCAAAATAGCTTCGCCCAGATTAGCTCCCGCCAAGTTCGCTCCTCTGAGATTTGCCCGGGTCAAATTCGCCCCTCTCAAATCAGCTTTGCCGAGGTTTGCCCACCGGAAATCGGCAGCGCTCAACTCCGCAAAACAGAGATTTGCCTTGAAAAGATAGGCGGCAGTGAAGTGAGCTTCCCCGAGGTTAGCCTTAGAGAAATTGGCTGCATAGCAATGTGTTTCAATGAATTCGGCTTGAGTGAGATTGGCTTGACTGAGATTAGCAAAATTGAGGTTCGCGCCGATCGCATTAACTCGAAACATTACCGCACCGATTAAATTCGCATCTGCGAAATCGGTTTGTTGGAGATTGGCCGCCGTGATGTCAGACCCAATTAAATTAGCACCGCTCAAATCAGCTCGCCTCATGTCGGCCGATCGCAGGTTGGTTCCAGTTAAATTAGCTTTAATTAAATTAGTTTCGAGCAGTTGCGCTCCGGCAAGATTTGCTAAACTAAGATTTGATTCGGCGAGGTTAGCCGCAATTAATTTAGCCTTAAACAAGTCTGTTTTAAAAAGATTTGAGCGCCAAAGATGCGCACCTCTTAGATTTGCTTCAGCGAGGTTAGCTTCGCTGAGATCCGGTTCTATATTTGGGTTGAGACTTCTCCATTCAATCCAAGTAACAGCACCTTTTTTTAACAGCGCTAAATGCTGTGTGTTTGCCATAATTGCATCTCCTTTAACGGCTATTCCTTGCGACCAAAAATTGCTTGATTTTCTCGACCCGTTACGTTTTCCACCGCCGCAATTGCTGCCTGGGAACCTGCTATAATATCTCGTTCTGCGCCGCCGAGGTAAAGCCGTCCGAAACTGCCTACAGCCTGAACCTCTAAGATGTTAATAGATGCGCCTTTTTCTGCTTCATTGGCCGCCAGCGCTGCATAAGCAGCCGGTTCTACTTCTAAAACGTAAAGCGTTTGTCCCGCCAGCAGCAACTGTCCGCGGCGGGTGCGGTTGATTAATTGTGTTTGGTGGGGGTCAATGTTGCGAATAATTTGACTGGAAATCACTCGCGGTTTGATACCTTCTTCTCTGCGGACTCCCATGAATTCTAGAATTGCTTTGCCTGCGGCCCGCGTTTCCCCTTGCTGACTTGAGTGTACTTCCAGAAGGCCGTACAAGCGTTCGACTATCTGCACTCCCGGGCGCACGGAGGCTGATTTTAAGGCGACATCGGTTATTCGGTTAATTTCGATACCGGGCGAGATTTCTATCCACAGCGACGCATCCCCCGGCAGCGGCAAGAATCCGGCGGCGACTGTACCGATGTATGCTGCGTGCTGCGGCTGCAAATTGTCTAGAAATACGTAGCTGCGTAGCTCTATTCCCAAAAGTTTTTATCTCCGTCGATCGAGTTCCAACAGTTGTCTGTGCAATATCTGAGTTTACCTTTTTTTGTCAACAACACCTTGTCTGTTGTCGGGAGCGCGGGAGTGCCTCACAACCGAGTCTGGTGCCAGACCCGCGATTTCTAGTGCCGGAGTGCCTCCGCGAGCAATCTTTAATTTCGTGCGCCTGCTAAAAATTTGATATCAATCTGTAGTTATACGTGGAACATAACAATGTTTACTGCTAGAGGTGGATTTAACTTTAATAGCCGATCGATATAGTGATGATAGTTAAAGATTTTTGCCAACAGAGAGCATTTGAATTATGAAACGTTCTGATTTATCCAAAGCAATCGGTGCAGGCATTCTAGCTGCTGGTTTAGCCATGGTACCAGGTAATCTGCCTGCTTCGGCTCAGACAGATACAACTGGCGGTACAACTGGCGGTACTAACAGCACTACCACCACCACAACTCCTCGCTCCGATGTCTACAATGCTGAGACAGATCGCGATTTTGACTGGGGATGGTTGGGATTGCTTGGCTTGTCCGGTTTGTTAGGTTTGATTCCCCGCAAACGCGAAGAAAATGTCCGCTATACCACTACAACGGGCGATCGCGATCCAGCCGTGCGTACTGACTACCGCTAATAATCGAGTATTAGGGCTGTGGGCATCATGCAGGGACAGGATGTTTTAACCTGTCCGACGATCGCCAATAATCATCAAAAAACCTCCATCTGTGAGGTTTTTTTGTTTGAGATGAGGCGCGATCGAACGACTGTAAAATTGGTTGCATCTGAGATATTGCACCATTGTCAAGGACTGGTTTTCCGGCCTGTTTCACAATAGATGGATTTTCTTATGTGCCGTTGCTCCGACGCTGCCTATAAAAGCTTTATTGAGAATGGTGCCACATCTCAAATCTAACCGGATTTGATATTATTTATTTCTTCCTTTCTTCTTCGCGTTATTTGCGTCTTGGCGGTTCGTTAAATAAAGACTTTTCAGACATAAAAAGACCTTAAATAATGTTGTTTCCGCCCGATCGACCGAGTACCTCCCAAATCGCCTGCACCAACTTGTCCACGTCAAAAGGCTTAGAAAGGTGCCGCTGGAAGCCTGCAGCCTGGGCCTGCTGATAGTTAATTTCTCCAGCATAAGCGGTGAGGGCGATCGCCGGAACCAGTCCCCCTTGCTCTGGCGCCAGAGCCCGAACCTGCCGCAGCAACAGATAACCGTTAGTGTCGGGCATTCCAATATCGCTCAACAGCACATCCGGCACAGACTGACCTAAAACCGCCAAGGCATCGTCGGCGTTAGAAACTGCTGTAACGCTTGCCCCACAATTTTCAAGCACAAAAACCACCAAATCTCGCGCATCGGCATTATCATCCACCGCTAACACGTTGATACCGCTCAAATTGAAGAATTGCTCCGGCGCAGCCGCTGCAGGACTTGTCTGAGGTTGCGCGGGCATCAGGGGTATCGTGACGGTAAATGTGGCGCCTTGTGCTTCGCCTGCACTTTCCGATTTCACCGTGCCGCCGTGGAGTTCGAGGAGATGGCGGACGATCGCCAATCCTAAACCCAATCCGCCAAACTTGCGCGTCATAGTGCTGTCAGCTTGCCGGAAGTAGTCGAATACATAGGGTAGAAAATCAGCTTCGATACCTTTTCCAGTATCAGTTACAGTAATTTGGGCGTCGGTGTCAACCCGATCGAGAACGACTTCAATTTTGCCTCTCGGCGGGGTGAACTTGACGGCATTGGACAGCAAATTCCAGAGTACCTGCTGAAGTCTCCCCGCATCGCCCAACACCGGGCCGAGATTCGGTGCAAATTGAGTGCTGATTTGAATCGACTTGACTTCCGCCGCCAGACGCACCGTTTCAATAGCAGCGCCGATCACCCCGGCTAAATCCACAGGTGCAATATTCAAGCTGACCTTGCCTTGCAGAATCCCCGACACGTCGAGCAAATCTTCGATAAGCTGGGTTTGCAGTTTGGCGTTGCGCTCGATCGTCTCTAAGGCGTAACGCTGCTTTTCCGGTGTCAGAGAGTTCGATCGCAGCAGCTTCGTCCAGCCCACAATCGGGTTTAAGGGAGTCCGCAATTCGTGGGACAAAACAGCCAAAAATTCGTCTTTGACGCGGTTAGCCTGTTCTGCTTGTTCCCGCGCTGCCTTTTCCCGGGCTAGAAGGCGTTCCCGTTCCGCTTCTGCAACTTTGCGATGGGTAATGTCGGTGTTGGTGCCGCACCAGCGCAGCACATTGCCTCTATCGTCGCGAATCGGCACGGCGCGGGAGAGAAACCAGCCGTAAGATCCGTCTTTGCCGCGCAAGGGGAAAGTATCTTCCCATAGTTCGCCTGTTTCAATGCAGCGCCTAAATTTTGCGACAACCCGATCGAGGTGTTCCGGGTGTTGCACCAGTTGCCAGCCCCAGCCTCGCATCTCTTCTAGGGTTGTGCCCGTGTAGTCAAACCAGCGCTGGTTGTACCATAAACTCCCCCCAGTGGGATCTGTCATCCAGGCCAACTGAGCGATGTTGTCAGCTAGAGCGCGGAACCGAGCCTCGCTTTCGTGCAGCTCATGCAGGGCTCGCGCGTGCAGGATCACCGTCCAGAGGCGAGCCACCACTTCTTGCATCAGCCAAACTTCATCGGGCCGCCAGTGCCGCACCGCCTTTGATGTCACCAGCAAAAGAGCCACCCAGCGCCCTTCCTGAAGGCAGGGAACATCGACCAAAGCGCGAATCGACACGGCACCGTAGTTATCGAATAAATGCGCTGTGTGGGAATAATTAGCGATATCTGAGATGACAAGTGTTTGACCTGCCATAGACAGGGCTTTCAGTTCTGCCGTCTTAAAGTCGGAGATTTGATAGGTGCCGGCGGCACTGGCAAGGTCTGACTGATGCCAGTCTTGGTGGACAATTGCCAGATCGGCTTCTACATCGATTTCGTGCCAGATGCAGCGATCTGCCTGTAAATATTCTCCCAGACTGTTCATCGCTTCCGACAACATTTCTGCGGGGTTGGAGCGCTGCCGCAAGCGGACTTCGAGCTCGGAGAGAAACTGCTCATTCAGTTGGGCTTGTTTGCGATCGTGAATATCGGTATACGTGCCGATCCACTCGACAATTTCGCCCCCCGCGCCGCGAAATGGCACGGCGCGGGACAAATGCCAGCGTTCCATTTGGTCTGCTGCCCGCCGCAGGCGCAGCTCAACTTGATAAACTTCTCCGGTGATTTGACATTCTTGCCAGCGGGCAAAAGCTTCTGCCGCATCGGACGGCGGCACCAGGGACTCCCAATTGTTGTGAACGGCTTCCTCGTAACACATTCCCAGATATTCCGACCATTTTTGTTGATTCGTAAAACGAATTGCCCCGCCGGAGTCTACGTTCCAAATCAGGTGGGGCAGCGACTCAGCCAGGAAGCGGAAGCGGCGGTCGCTTTCTGCTAAGCTTTCTTCGGCTCGTTTGCGATCGTCAATATCAATGCCGATCCCGGCCCATTGCAGCACCTGTCCCTTCGCGTCTTTGATGGGTACAAGTCGCGCTAAATGCCAGCGGTAGGTGTTGTCAAACCGCAGCACCCGACACTCGAATTCGTAGGCTTCCCCTGCTTCAATTGCCTTGGTGCGCGTGGGGACAACTGTTGGCAGATCCTCAGGATGAAATAAGTGCAGCACCGGCGCAGCCAGCGGCAATTCTGCTGGCCTTATGCCCGTGTAGATTTTCCAGTGTTGGTTGCAAAACTCTAACCTGCCGTCGGCGGTGTTGATCCACATTAATTGCGGGACGCCATCGGCGATGGTGCGGTAGCGATTTTCGCTTTGCCGCAGTGCTTCTTCTATTTGCCGGCGCTCGGTTTTGTCCTGCATGATTTTGAGGAAACCTTGCACATCGCCTGCTGCGTCGCGCAGGGGCATCACCAGCCCGCTGCCCCAAAAGCGGCTGCCATCTTTGCGGAGGTGCCAGCGCTCGTTTACTGCCTTTCCCTGAGTCAGGGCGAGGTGCATTTCTAGTTCCGGCTTTCCGGCTGCTGAGTCTTCTGGGGTGAAGATAATTCGTCCGTGGTGTCCGAGGATTTCAGCTTCGGTATAGCCCAGCAATCTTTCCGCGCCTGAGTTCCAAGTGGTAAAGTGTCCGCCGGTGTCGAGGGTGAAGATGGCGTAGTCTTTGGCGCTGTCGAGAATCAATTGCAGGTGGGTTTCGCGATCGCGCAGTGCTGCTTCTGTTTGTTTGCGCTTGGTAATGTCGCTGGTGAAGCCGACTATTTTGGTCAGTTCACCTTGCTGGTTGCGCATCGAACAGCCGCGCTCCCAAACATCGATCCAGCGCCCGTCTTGGTGCCGGACTCGGTACTCGATTTCATAGCGCTCGGCACTGAAGATTGAGTCCGCTCCGGCTTGGATGCGCGGCAAATCGAGGGGATGAATGCGTTCTCTCCACCACTCTGGTGTTGCGGGTGCGTCCTCTGGGCGGACACCGACGAGGGAGTACAGTCCCTCGGAACGGTAAACAGAGTTCCTTGCCAAATCCCACTCAAACACGATGCCGTCGATCGCCCTTGTAGCTAACTCAAAGCGGTTGTTGCTTTCTTGCAAGGCGAGTTCGGCGATTTTGCGATCGGTAATTTCCTGTACCGCGACATTCATCCCGACAATCTCCCCGCCCGTGTCTTTGAGCGGCCACCAATTCACGAGCCAAGTGCGTACAACACCGGGTTGAGCTTTGGTTTCACCGCTGATTTCACAATTTTGCATCGGTTCTCCGGTTTCGACAAGGCTGCGGAACACAGCTTCGGCTGTGTCTGCCAAGCCGGGGAATATTTCGCGCACCGTCCGGCCGATGTGCGTTTCCACGGGCAAGCCGTTGATTTGGGCTAACCGCTGGTTGAGCCGCACGTACCGCAAATCTGTGTCTAAAACGGCCAAACCCACGGGAGTTGTTTGGTAGAGCGACTCTATCTCTAGAAGTTGACGGCGCACGGTTTGCTCGCTCTGGTGGAGGGCGAGTTCGGCCATTTTGCGATCGGTAGCATCAAATAATACTCCGATAAACCGCACTGCTTCGCCTGCGGCGTCGTAGAGATAGCGCCCGAACGAGCTCAACCAGCGGATTTCTCCGCTGTCGGCCCGGATGATGCGGTATTGGGGGGAGTAGAGCGATCGGGTTTGCCGAGCTGTTTCTATTGCCTCCAGGACTTGCTTTAAGTCGTCTGGATGCACGCAGTTTTGCCACGCAGCGAAGGTTGTTTCGCCGCCCGGTGTCGGTTGGCAGCCCAAAATGCTGAAATGGGTCGCCGACCAAATTACTCGATTTGTTCGCACGTCTAAATCCCAGGTTGCCATGCCTGAGCCTTCGATGGCGATGCTCAAACGTTCTTCGCTTTGTTTTAAGGCAATTTCAGTTTGTTTGCGATCGCTGATATCTGTGAGGGAGCCCACGGCCCGCAAGGGATTGCCTGACTCGTCCCAAATTGCTCGCCCTCTGGCTAAAATCCATTTGTAGCGCCCGTCGGGACAGCCAATGCGGTACTCGCAGCAGTAATGTGAGGTTTCTCGATGCAAGTGTCGCTGCCAATTGCTTTGCACCATCTCCAAATCATCGGGATGAATGTAGCTTAAAAATTGGCTGAAGTGCTTGACTTCTTCGGGCCGACGTTCCAAAATCTCTAAACCGCGATCGCTCAGGATCTGGAAATTGGTTTGCAGGTTCTGATCCCAAATGCCGTCGTTGTTTCCCTGCAAGGCTAGCTGCCAGCGTTCTTCGCTTTCTCGCAAAGCTTCTTTGGTTCGATTGGCGCGATCGATTTGTACGGCGGCAACGGCAAAGTCTGCTAGGGCGATCGCGATCTGCAAGTCTTCGGCATCGAATTGGCGATCGGAATCGTGAGATACAATCCATATTGCCCCCAGCGGTTGATTTTCTGCTTGCAGCGGCACGACTAACGCTTCGGCGATCGGCAATTCTAGCTGCTGCAAGTCGGTGAAGTATTGTTCTGGAGCGAAGTAAAGCTGGGGAGTTTGGCGATCGAAACCAGCTCCCGACAAACGCAATTTGCGCGGTGTGTTTGTGTGTTCTGCGGCTTCCCACGCGCCCGCCAAGGCTTCCCAGCCAAATATTTGTTCGGAAGTTGCATTTTCTTCTAGCAAGCAGACTCCGACGCTTCCTGCGTCGCACAAATCTTGAGCGATCGCAACCAGTGTTTTGAGCAGCGTGTGGGGTGAGGTTGCCAGTTGTCGAGCCAGCATTTGTAGCGCTCGGTTTTCTGCTTTTCGATCGTGCGATCGAGGGGTGCGGCGCGACAGTTCCTCGGCGATCGGAATGTCGGTTAAATTAGTTTGTGGGGTTTGCCAAGCTTCCATCAATTAGTCGTCTCTACGTCTTTCGGTATGTCTGAGCTGGCGAGCGTCTATCAGCGCGAAATTAAAGCATCTGATATATTATATTATCTACCCACAGACAGAATATGCGATCTATCTTGGGAATTACTTTTTAGTTTTCAGCTTAGTTGATTGCCTTGTTTGCCGATGCTCTTGCCGCCACAATATGCACAATTTTATTCCCGAATCACGCTTTTTTCCATATCTGACTTGGACAGAAATTGAGTCTATGTCGGACAAGGAAAATACAGTTATAATTCAGCCGCTAGGTGCGATCGAACAGCACGGCCCGCATTTGCCTTTAATTGTAGATGCGGCAATTAGCGTGGCGGTTACTGGCAAAGCGCTGGCAAAGTTAGAGGCAAATATTCCCGCTTATGCTTTGCCGCCTTTGTACTACGGCAAGTCAAACGAACACTGCCATTTTCCTGGTACAATTATGCTCAGTGCTCAGACACTTTTAGCAGTAATCGGTGAAATGGCGGACAGTATTTACCGGGCAGGATTTCGGAAATTAGTGTTAATGAATGGTCACGGCGGACAGCCGCAGGTGATGGAAATTGCGGCGCGGGATATTCATCAAAAATATCAGGATTTTTCGGTTTTTCCGCTGTTTGTTTGGCGCGTTCCGAATGTAGCTGCTGAGTTATTGAGTGCGAAGGAGTTGGAATTTGGGATTCACGCTGGTGATGCAGAAACGAGTTTGATGTTGGCAATTTTGCCATCGCAGGTGAAAATGGAACTGGCTGTTACAGAATATCCGAAAAATTTGCCGATCGACAGTTTGCTGAGTATGGAAGGGAATTTGCCTTTTGCTTGGCTGACGCGAGAGTTGACTGAAAGTGGTGTGTTGGGCGATGTGACGGCGGCGGCGAAAGAAAAGGGATCTCGTATTCTCGAATCTCTCTCTGACGGCTGGGTACAAGTTATCAAAGATGCGATCAAATTTCGACAGCCGGGAAGTAATTAAAAATTAAGAATTAAAAATCAGAAATTGTTCTAATCCGTGTCAAAATAAGTCTAAGAAATTTTTTGAGTTGGAAAACTAACGATGAGTGTAAATTCTAAATTGCAGCGCGCATTTGAGCAAGGTCGCGCCCTGAAAATTATCAGCGGTTTAAATAATTTTGATGCCGCGAACGTTGCGGCTGTCGTCAAAGCAGCGGATCTCGGCGGTGCTTCCTTTGTCGATATTGCTGCCGATCGAGATTTGGTATTGATGGCAAAACAATTGACAAATTTGCCAATTTGTGTATCGGCTGTGGAACCGGAAAAGTTTGTGTCTGCGGTAGAAGCTGGCGCTGATTTGATTGAAATTGGCAACTTTGATGCTTTCTACGCAGTAGGCCGCCGCTTTGAAGCTGAGGAAGTTTTGCAGTTGACTCGCGAAACTCGATCGCTATTTCCGAACATCACTCTTTCTGTGACAGTTCCCCACATTTTGGCACTCGACAAACAAGTGCAATTAGCAACAGAATTAGTCAAAGCTGGGGCTAACATCATCCAAACTGAAGGCGGCACCAGCGCCCAGCCAATTCACGCCGGCACCTTGGGATTAATTGAAAAAGCAGCGCCTACTTTAGCCGCAGCCTTTGAAATTTCCCGCGCCGTATCCGTCCCCGTACTCTGCGCTTCCGGCATCTCCAGCGTCACCGCACCCCTCGCTATTGGAGCCGGTGCTGCGGGTATTGGTGTCGGTTCTGCTGTCAGCCAACTTAATAGCGAAGTGGCGATGATTGCGGCTGTTCGCAGTTTGGTTGAAGCTTTGGCTTTGGTTTCGCGATCGCACTTTGCCGCTTCAATTTAATTAAGAAGTTCGGCAACGAATTTAACGGATAGATGTTGAGGGAATAAGTCAAGCGTGAAGATTTTTTTCCCTCTCCTCTTCTCCCTCTCTCTCCCTCTTCCAAGACTTCCTTAATAATTGGCAACCCACACGGCATAATCATCTAATAACTGATTGTTCGGGGAAATCATATCAACTGATTCTAACTCGGATAAAGGCAACATAAACTTTTGGCACTCGCCGACGCGCTGCACTTCCACAAATATGCCTTCTTCCTCAACCCTAAAATCCTCAAACCGATTAATTTTGAATCTATCAGTAGAAAAAGGTTGAGTTTTTTTGAGCCTTGCATATTCTTTTTGACTGCCAGAACCTATCGTATATTCTTCTTCCCATTCAAACTCTTCTATACCGGTAACGTGGCACGGGAGTTGAATATTTTGCTTGATGTACTCTAGATATTTGGCTGAATTTTCAAGGCTGACATCAATATTTTTCGATCCTAAAATTTTCCTAATTTTACTTTCAAATTGCTTGAGACTAAAGGGGATACTTTCATGGAGATGGGCGAACATTTCTGGATCGAACCCCGAGCTAAATTCGGGTACTTCCGCCAGCAGGCGCTGGAAGTCGTTTAGCGGTTTCGGTCTTCTGCCTGCTACAATGGTTTCATCAAGCTGAACTACAGGAAGTTCGGATTGTGAAGGAAGGGATTTGCTTGGATCTGGGCGATCGTCCAATTTAGATTTGTTAACTTTAGACTGGTTAAGTTTAGGCTGGTTAAGTTTAGGCTTGTTAAATTTAGGCATCGCTCGGTCTCGCTATATCGGTTTATCAATAAAGTATATCTTGGCAGAAGTACATTCGTGTCTAATAGGAGGAAGCTGTAATGCAACTACTGAAATCGCCTGATGAATCGGAAGTCTATCAAGGACAATTCGGCGAGTTTACGATTACTCAAAGCGATCGCGCGGGAGTGTTGATTTACCGCGCTGGATTGGGGGTGGCGGCGCTGTGTTTTGCGATCGGCGCTACTCTGGTGCTGCAACAGGGCGACAACCCGATTGCAATCCAAGCTGTAACGCCTGTTTTTGCTTGTTTCTGGATAGCTTTAGGCGTCAGCTTGGCAACTATTCACATTTACATGATTGCGCTGCACCGAGCACTACAGGCGTTTTGGGCGATCGGTGGCGCGGCAGCATTGTTTGTCGCCCTACAAAGCAGCCAACCTCTAGCTTTAGCAGTGTACGAACATCCAGCCACGTTGTGGGGAATTGGCTTTACTTTTGCTGCCTTAAATGGCGTTTATTTTAAGGAAGCATTCTGCTTTAACCGCCTAGAAACTAAGTTTTTGACTCCGGGAGTTCCTCTCTTAATTTTAGGACATATTTTCGGCTTTTTGTCAGCCGAAAATGAACAGTTTTTGCTAGCAGTTTGGGCGGCTTTGTTTATCATCTTTGCTGTGCGCAAGTTTTTTCAACCGATGCCACAGGATATCGGAGATAAAAGCGTTTTTGAGTATCTGAAACACCAATAGTATAGTAGAAGGAAGAATATCTGACTTCCTTCTTCCTTCTACATCTGCTATATGAATTTTGCAATCCTGCGAAAACTCAAAATCAAAATGAGTCTAATCCGCCGAGAAATGTGGGCAATTACCAGGAAACTTTGGGTAGTTGCTCTGATGGTATTAATAATTGCAATGCTCTTAATTATCACAAATATCCATCCGTTTTTGGCGGTAAATGCGCCGATTAAAGCAGATATATTGGTTGTCGAAGGCTGGTTACCCGATTATGCGATCGAAAGTGCGATCGCCGAATTCAAAAAAGGCAAATACCGCCAATTAATTACCACAGGAGTTCCTTTAAGTAAAGGCTACTATCTGGCTGAATATAAAAATTATGCGGAACTGACTGCCGCGACTTGTATTGCGCTAGGATTTGATAAAAACAAAGTAGTAGCTGTACCAGCAGCGAGTGTTGTGAAACACCGCACTGCTGCTTCTGCGATCGCACTTCGCGATTGGCTGGCTGCTTCTGCCATAAAAGTTGACTCAATTAATCTTTATTCTTTTGGCCCTCACGCCCGCCGAAGTTGGATTGTTTTCAAAGAAGTGCTGAATCCTGCCATTAAAGTCGGCATTATAGCGGCTGAACCGCAAGATTACAATTCCCAAGAATGGTGGAAATCGAGCGAAGGTTTTCGGACTGTGATCGGAGAAATTATTGCTTATATTTACGCCCGTTTCGTAGATTGGAAAACCTAGCCAGTAATTGTCAACCTACCTCTTAATTCCCTTCACGTTCTTAGCGCTTTCGCGGTTCGTCAAAATATATTTATATAACAGTTTTAAATCCGTGGAAATACAGGACAGGGCAGTGCCGTTTTCCTACCCGGGCATCTGTGGAAATACAGGACAGGGCAGTGCCATTTCCTACCCAAGGGATACAGGACACGGCAGTGCCGTTTCCCTACTATATTCAACCGAAGATGATAAAATTATTATCAGATAAGTTGAGGGCAACTCGTTGCTAGAAGAACGCGCTTACTGGTTAGCATGGTCGCAAATTAACGGTATCGGGCCGATTTTGTTGCAAAGATTGCATCAAAATTTTAATAGTTTGGCAGAAGCTTGGACGGCAAAACCAGTAGATTTAATGCGAGTCGAAGGGTTTGGCAAGCAGATAATTGAAACAATTTTGCAAGAACGAAATAAACTTATTCCTGAAGAATTTATCGAAAAACATCTTATAAAAAATCCCTGTTTTTGGACGCCCGCAGATCCAGATTACCCCCGCTTATTATTGGAAATTCCCAATCCGCCGCCGGTGCTGTATTATCGCGGTTTAGTCGAGGTAAAAGAGAATCAAGGAATTACGCCGACGGTGGCAATTGTTGGCACTCGCAGCCCTTCGGAATACGGCAGAAGGTGGGCTCGCAAAATTAGTACGGCTTTGGCTAAAAGCGGTTTTACTGTGGTTTCGGGATTGGCCGCGGGCATTGATACAGAGGCTCATACAGGCTGTTTGGAGACGGGAGGAAGGACTTTTGCAGTGGTGGGAACGGGAGTAGATATTGTATATCCTAAACAAAATGAGAGGTTGTGCGATCGCATTTTGCAGCAGGGATTGGTAATTAGCGAATATCCGGCGGGTACTCAACCGAATAAAACTAATTTTCCGCGCCGAAATCGCATAATTGCTGGCTTAAGCCGCGCTACAATTGTGATAGAAGCTCCGCATAAATCGGGTGCTTTAATTACTGCTTATCAAGCGAATGATTTTTGCCGGGATGTGTATGTTTTGACGGGCAGATTGGATGATGAGCGTTCTTTTGGTTGTTTGGAATTGCTGAGTAAAGGTGCTCATCCGATTCTGCCAAATAGCGATCGAATGTTAAGCGAAGACAGGTTATTGGAAATGCTCGGAGCTATGCCAAAATTGGATACAGCCGAGCAGTTGTCGCTCTTTCCTCCAAATCCGACGGTTGAGAAGCAAGGGCCGCCGTTGGAGCCGGAATTGGCTAAGGTGTTAAGTGCGATCGAATCTGGACCGATTTCTTTTGATACTATTGTCGAAGCGTCTGGATTAGAAGCGGGAACAGTTTCTAGTATACTTTTGCAGTTGGAATTATTGGGATTAGTCTCGCAGTTACCGGGAATGAGATATCAGCGGTGCTGATGTTAAATCCGCATTTTATACAGATAGTATTTAACCCGAATTTAGACAACGGAGGACACGGCATTGCCGTCTCCCTACCCAAAAATAATCAATCTTTCTCGCGAGTATCTAAGCATCCCCCAATTAATTGTAGGGAAACGGCACTGCCGTGTCCTAATTTCGGGTAACGGGTAAAATCAACCGGATTGGATGATGAAATTGCCCGATTCACCCCCCTCGGATATAACCATCGACAACACACGGCTACGAAGGACACGTCAATGCCGTTTCCCTACCCCAAAACGTCGTAGCAAGGGCGAGGATCCGACGCCCTCGCCCAATCGAATATAACTATCGACAACACTGCCATTGAGGACACGGCAATTCAACAATTGAGGACACGGCATTGCCGTGTCCCTACTCAAATCAATCCGAAATTAACGGCACTGATACTGCTAGCAGAAACTCCGGCCATAGAAGCTAAAATCTCCCCTGTTTGTGCAAACCGGATTAAAGTTGAACCGCTATCTTGAGCAATTGCCAATTGCGAGAAACTCAGCCCGTTACCTAATACAAACAAGTCTTTACCGACTTCAAAATCGGTAATCGTATCAGTACCGGAATTGGTAGACAGTAGGAATTTATCTACTCCCATTCCTCCTATCAAAGTATCAATTCCCAAACCCCCATTGAGTAAATCGTCTCCCTTACCTCCGTAAAGAATATCATTACCATCATCGCCGTTCAAAATGTCAGCACCGCGGCCGGCAAGCAAGGCATCCTCACCGCTACTTCCCAGGATTGTATCGCTACCTTTGCCGCCGAAAATAGTGTCATTCCCCAGAACTCCATCGAGGGAATCATTGCCCCTCATGCCCATCAACACATTATTCCCGCTGTCGCCAGTCAGGATATCGTCGCCATTTGTACCGAGAATTGCATCCGGGGAATTGCTGCCCAAATCAGCATCGCCGCTGACAACAGGAGTTGCAATCCCAACAGGCAATACTACAGCTTCAATTCTGCTATCCAAAGCAGTACCAGTGTTGTCAGCAACTAGCTGGGAAATAGGTTTATTTCCCGTACCAACTTCTTTGAAGTCTTGAGTTGTTGGGCCCAAGGCTACTTGTTGGAGGCGGGCAAGTGATTCAGGAATTGATGTTCCTGTTGGGTTGGAGACAGCCGCATCAATGCGTTGATTGGCTGTTGCCATTACTGTCGCTGCTTGCGATGTAATTTGGCTGACTTGTTGAGTGTTGAAACTGGGGTCAATTTGCTGGATTTTAGCGGCTGCTTGCTGAATGATTGGTTCTAAGGCTGCTGCATTACTGAGGTTTAAGACTGTACCGGATTGAATTTGAGCCGTAATTGAACTGACAACAGCCTTGACAATATCGGTATTGACTGCACTGGAAGCACCGTTAATCAAACCGCTAGTTTGGGTGATGAAGTTTTGCACTTTCACCATTGCGACTAAGACTTGGACGCCGCCCGGTTGATTGTTGTTGGTAGCTTCTATTGGATCGAAGCTAGTTAAGTCAACATCACCGGGGAGAGAAAGGGCTGCTTTGACTAAAGATTGTGCTTCTTCAGGTGCAATTCCTTTGTCGGTTAAGTCGGCGACTAAGGTGGTTAGGAGGGTGACTACAGTAGAATCTGGGGGTGCGGTGACTGGTGTTTCTAGGGGTAAGCCGGTGGCGGTGTCAATGCCTCCTGTGGCTACTAAATTGCCTTCTGATGGGTCGATTTCTCCGTTTTTGTTGGTGTCGAATGTCTCGAAGGGGATATCGAGATTGAATTCACCATTGCTGTCAGTAGTAGTTGATGGTTCATTGGTATCGAGGACGGCGTTTTTATTAGCATCTAAGAACACAGTTGCACCGGAGATATAACCATCAATGACCCAGCGCCCATCTTTCGTTGTTACCGTAAAAGTCTGTTCGCTACTGGCATTTTGAGAGTCTGTAGCTATTAACTTCGCCTGGAAGGGTTGCGAACCGCTTGGGGGAGTTCCGGTGAATGTGATTGTGTTTTCCGAGGGGTTCGATTGAAGTCTGAGCCAATTGGTGTTTGAGCCACCATTTTCTAAAGGACTGCCATCAGGTAGAGTTAACTGGTAATAAATCGGGTCGCCATCGAGGTCAGTGTATACATCTTTGATGGCTTGGTTAAAATCTGTGTACCGAGAACCCAGGTGAATCTGCTCTTCTGGCGGGCTGTTCTCCGTAATCTCGGTGGCGCTTAAATTATAGTCGCCCTCCGCACCACTCCTGTAACTGGTGGTTCGCACGAGGTAATTGATATTTGGCTGCACTTTGAAGCTGAGTTGGGAGTTCAAACTTCCGCCAAAGTCATCGTTAAATTTGATGACCTCGTTAGTATCTGCATTAACCAGTTGCAGGTAGGTGTCAAAGGGTGCATCGAGATTGATTTTTACCTTCTGCCCCGGCGTTACTCCAACAAGGGTGTAGTCGTCTCGGTAGTGGCCTGTACGAGCTGGGTTGTCGGGGTCAGTGCTGCTGAGTGTCCCGCTTAAGGTCTGAGGAACGCTTAGGTTAAGCCCTGTAGAGCTGTTGGCAAGAGTAAAACTCCCTTCTGTGGCAAAGGGCGAACCTGCCCAAGCAGTGTCAATTGCCTGCACGCTCCAGTGATAAGTCCCCAAAGGCAAGTCTTTAATTTGCCACTGGGTGTTTTGATTGACATTGCCCAAGCCCACCAATTGCCGAGTTCCATCATCGAGAGACATCGGGGAAATAATATCCTTGCCCCCTGACGTAGTGCCAACTCGCAGGTTGTAGCTTAAACCGAGACTTGGAGTTTGAGCATCTGTCGCCCGGTTCCACTTAAAAGTCACATTTCGACCATCAGGTTCAACCGTCAGCCCTGTGGGTGGACTGGGAGGAGTGTTCGTATTAGAGGTATTGTTGTGGAAGACTTTTGTGGTAATGCCGTCGTGTGTTAGCAGAATATCTAGTTTGCCATCGCTGTCGTAGTCACCCCAAGTGGTAGAATGGACTTTATCATAACCCCCAAAAGACCCTAAATCACTGTATATCTGTACACCGTCGTCAAAGCTATCGCTGCTTCCACTGCTTGTATTACGATAGATTTTGGTTATGTACTGTCCTGCTTCGTAATATGGGCGATCGCGACCTCTTAGCAGAATATCGAGCCTCCCATCATTGTCGTAGTCTCCCCAAGTCGCTTGAGCATCATACAAACCAGGTATTTGCACACCACTCTCGTAAAAGCCTTTAGGATCGTTGATGCTGGTTTGATTGCGGTAAACTTTAACAATAGGTTTTCCTTCACCATCCAGACCTGTGAACAGGATATCGAGTTTGCCATCGTTGTTGGAGTCTCCCCAAGCAACCGAAAAGACAAAATCGAAATATCCCAAACCGGGCAGTTTTAAACCAATGTCACTGAAAGTGCCATCGCCCAGGTTGCGGTAGAGTTTGGCGGTTGTATAGCCGTTGGAATTCGGCACTGTCAGCAGAATATCAAGTTTACCGTCGTTGTCATAGTCGCCCCAAGCGGCATCGCCACTGGGTGGTAGCGGTAGTGGGAGATCCCAATTATTAAAGCTGTATTGACCGTTGACAGCACCTTCGTTGCGGTAGAGCTTGGTACTAAACCCCAAATAATTAACGCCTGTTCGCAAGATATCAAGACGACCATCATTGTTAGAATCTCCCGAAGTCACCTGGGAATCGTACGGGTAAACATCAGGTAGCTGTCTCTCAAACGTAAAGTCATTACCTATGTTGCGGTAGATTTGTGTGCTTTCAGCATTACGACCCGAAGTATAGTTAAATTCGTAGCGGCTCAGCGTGACATCTAGTAGCCCATCATTGTTGTAATCTCCCCACGCTGAGTTACTACCTGGCAAGTCTTTTCGGTTAGATTCGCTAAAGCCATATTCGGTATAGCTCCCGTCGGTATTGTTGGAGATTCGGGTGTTGTCGTAGATTTGGCTGTCTCCGAGGATATCCAGTTTGCCGTCATTGTTGTAGTCTCCCCAGATGGCGGGTGAACGCAAACCAATCGGAACGTTCGTGTCGGTGAAAAGTGAGTCAGGATCAAATAACTGTGAGTCAGGATCAAAAATTTGCAAGGTAGCAGAGCTTTGAGAGCCAATATTGGCATTACCTCGCTCGGTGATCCGAAACTCAATTTCTTCTGTTCCCTCAACTTGAGCATCCCGTAAGATGTCAATTGTGAAAGTTTTGCTATTTTCGTTTGGGTTAAAGGTGAGTTCACCAGAGAACATGGGGGGAAAGTTCCAATCTGTTCCCCGAGTCGCTGAACCAGTATGGGGTTCTAGGTACACCCTGGAAATATTACTTAGATCCCCAGTGCGAGTAAGAGTAATTTTTGTCTGAACGCCTCCTATGGAACTTTCATTGACTTTGTAAGTAGCTTGGGAAAAACTTACCGTGGGATCACCACTAGCAATCCGATTGAAATTAGGACGACCAGCAATCGGATTGTTAGAGGGCGGTATGGTGTTACCCCTGTTAACAACAGTCGCATCCGGTGCGTTAAGGCCGTTGTAGTCGCTATCCGCACTGACAGCAGGGGCAGTGACAATCTGATAACTCTTATCGATGTCAAATACTCGATCGTCCACACCCGTTACCGTAACCGTCTGCCACTGATTCCAATTAGCAGAATTGAAAGTAATTGATTGCGTCGAAATTACTCCTTCTGCCTCATTATTGCTACGCAAACCAATCGTTACATCCGCAGTAGGTTGGCTATTTAGTTTGATGGTGAATTGGTCTGTGCCACCAGTTTCTGTAGTTACTAATCCCGATACCGGACTAATAGTAATGCCGGGACTTCCTATTGGTTGCGGATCGACAGCTACTGGTGGATCGACGACTACTGGCGGATCGACAACTACTGGCGGATCGACAGCTACTGGTGGATCGACGACTACTGGCGGATCGACAGCTACTGGCGGATCGACAGCTACTGGCGGATCGACGACTACTGGCGGATCGACGACTACTGGCGGATCGACGACTACTGGCGGATCGACAACTACTGGCGGATCGACAACTACTGGCGGATCGACAACTACTGGCGGATCGACAACTACTGGCGGATCGACAGCTACTGGCGGATCGACAGCTACTGGCGGATCGACGACTACTGGCGGATCGACGACTACTGGCGGATCGACGACTACTGGCGGATCGACAACTACTGGCGGATCGACAACTACTGGCGGATCGACAACTACTGGCGGTGCAGTGTCGTTATCTACGATCGCCACTGTCACACCCGGAATCGAGATCGCACTATACTTACTATCAGCACTCTGGGCCGTATGAGAAATACTGCCTGTATGATTTCCTTCAACAACCGCATCGTCTGTAGCCGTTACAGTCACTGCTTTCGCGACATTCCAGTTAGTAGAGTCGAAGGTAACATCAGCGATCGCATTAATTTGATCGCCATTGGCAAAACTAATCGTCACAGGCGCACTCGGCACAGAAGTTAGTTGAACGCTGTATGTGCCATTCGTCAATCCTTCGGTAGCAGTTGTACTCGTTGTTGAAATACTCACGCCTGCGGTATCGTTGTCAGCAATCGTGGCAGTCACAGGAGAAATTGTCAGCGCATTATACTTGGTATCGGTGCTGGCAGAAGTGTGAGTAATCGTGCCGCCGTGGGTTCCTTGGGCTATGCTGTCATCGATCGCACTAACAGTGACAGTCTGATCCACATTCCAGTTACTGCTGTCAAAAGTAATTGGGGCGATCGCGTTTATTTGATCCCCTGTAGCGAAACTAACCGTCACAGGCGCGATCGGCTGGGATTTTAACTTAACCCTGTACGTGCCCGCACCGCCTTCGGTAGCAGTTGTACTCGTAGGTGAAATACTCACGCCTGCGGTATCGTTGTCAGTAATTGTGGCAGTCACAGGAGAAATCGTTAGCCCATTATACAAATTATCGGTACTGACAGAAGTGTGAGTAATCGTGCCGCTGCGGGTTCCTTGGGCTATGCTGTCCTCGATCGCACTAACAGTCACATTTTGAGCAACATTCCAATTATTTGGGGTGAAAGTCAGTGGTGCGATCGCACTAATTTGACTGCCAGCGTCAAAATTAATCGTAACGTTGGCAGCAGGTGCGGTAGTCAAAACCACGCCGTAGGTAGCCGTTGCACCGCCTTCAGCAATATTTGTACTGCCTGCCGATTGCACAATGGAAACACCGGGACTATCGTTATCCGTAATCGAAGCCGTCACATCGGGCATCGCTTTGGCGTTATAACTGGCATCGGTACTGGTAACTGTGTGAGCGATCGTACCGCTGTGGGTTCCTTGTGCTACAGTGTCGTCGATCGCACTAACAGTCACAGTTTGATCGACATTCCAGTTAGTGCTGTCAAAAGTAATCGGTGTGGCGATCGGGCTAATTGCATTGCCAGTATTAAAGCTAATATTAACCGGTGCAGAAGGTTCCGAAGTTAGCTTGACTTTGTAACTGCCAGTTGCGCCGCCTTCTGTAGCAGTGATGTTCGTAGGTGCAATGCTGAAACCGGCAGAGTCATCATTTGTGATGGTAGTTGTAGCAGTTGCAGCAGTAAAGGTAGGTGTCGGCCCCGGTGCAACAGGATTCGACAGCGTAAGTTCAACTGTTTCGTCGGGTTCTACTAATCCGTCGCCTACCACATTTAATGTAATAGTTTTAGATGTTTCTGCTACCGCAAAATTGATTGTGCCACTAATACCCGTTGCCCCAGAAGTGCCGCCGATACTGTTGTAATCGCTGACGTTTGTAGCAGTTCCTCCAATTGCATAATTTACGCTACTTGCTACACCAGTGCCGCCGCTGCGAGTCACGGTAAAAGTCAGAGGAGTTGTGCCGTTATTACCTTCGGGAATGCTTGCAATATCGGCTGCGACAGCGTAAGAAACACTACCGTTAGCTGCAATAGTTAGTATTGTTTGTTTTGTTGGACCTGCAATGCCACCAGTAATTGTGCCAAAGTTGAGGATTGCGGTTTCGGCGTTTTCAGGGAGATTGTCGGGTTTGATAGTAACTGCAATATTCTGGGTGAGGGTAGTAGTGCCGGCGGGGAATGTAATCGAGGTAGGCGAAAAGGCGTAGTCGGAATTTTCGGTGGCTGTGCTGCTGGGGTCTATCGCAATTGGCACAGTTACATCGCTGAAGGGAGTGCCAGTGATAGTAACGGGAATATTGACTACCGTATCCGCAGTTCCTTCAGTACCAGCGTAAGTTGCAGCCCCGAAATTTACCGCCGGGGTTGTATTTAGCAGCACCGAAACGTCGTTAGTCCAATAGTTCGACGTGGCTAGGTCAGGCTTCCCATCCCCATTCAAGTCGGCGGCAGTGACAGTCCAGGGATTTGACCCCAAGCTATAGTTGGCGGCAGGGCTAAAAGTACCCGTGCCTGTCCCCAACAGAACCGAGAGGTTATTAGCAACAGGAGTCGAGTTGCCAACACCGTTCGCCGTAGCTAAGTCAATTTTGCCGTCTGCGTTAAAGTCACCTACAGTAACGGAACGAGGCCCTGTCCCCACAGCAAAGTTAGTGGTAGCCCCAAAGCCACCTGTGCCATTTCCTAAGAGTACCGATACATTATTAGAGACTTCGTTGGCTGTGGCTATGTCAGGGTTGGCATCCCCATTAAAATCTTGCACAGCAACAGAATAGGGGTTTGTTCCCACAGTAAAATTAGTGGCAGTGCCAAAGCTGCCCGTGCCAGTCCCCAATATAATTGAGACATTATTTGAGGTAAAGTTCGCCGTAGCTAGGTCAAGTTTGCCGTCTTTGTTAAAGTCGCCTACAGATACAGATTGGGGTTTTGTCCCGACGATAAAGTTCGTGGCAGGGCCAAAGCTGCCTGTACCTGTCCCTAATAGAATAGAGACATCGTTTGAGTCAATGTTGGCTGTGGCTAGGTCAATCTTGCCATCTCCATTGAAGTCGCCGGACGTAACTGACCAAGGACTCGACCCGACGTTAAAGTTGGTAGCAGTACCAAAACTGCCTGTCCCTGTTCCTAACAAAATTGAGACGTTACTACTCCCCCAGTTGGCAACGGCTAGGTCAAGCTTGGTGTCTCCATTAAAGTCTGCCACCGTGACAGCAAAGGCATATTGTCCCACAGGAAAATTAGTGGCAGCACTAAAGCTGCCTGTACCTGTCCCTAGTAGGATAGAAACGTTGTTACCGGCACGATTCGGCACGGCTAAGTCAGGCTTGGTGTCGCCGTTGAAGTCTCCTACGCCGACGAATTGCGGTAGATTCCCCGCGCCAAAATTAGTTGCAGCACCAAAAGTAGGCAGAACATACTCGTAACCTGCTAATACTTCGGGTTCAAATACCAGCGGCGTTTCTATTTTCCCGGTTCTGACTTCCAGTTCCCAGTCGCCACCTTTGGCTACACTTCCGGTGAGGTTTTGGGAAGCTGCAACACTAGCGCCGGTTAACTCACTCAAGCGTTTGACAAATGCTTTACCTGTCTCGCCTGCTGCTACGGAGCACCCGTACAGGAGGATACTCGGTCGATTTTTGCTCCTTGAGTTGGTTTGTGGCGAAAACCACTGCTGTAGAGAATCCCGATCGCACTCTATATCATCTAAACCCAAGCTACCGTCGCCCAGTTGCAAGCTGCCCGGAGCACCGTGAGAAACAATGTGAATGCTGTCAATATTGGTACGAAGAGCTAAAATTTGAGTAATTTGGTTGATCGCATCCCGGTTCCCATCCAAAACCACTACTTCCGTACCCGCTTTTACACCGGCAATCAAACTTTGATAATTTTCAACTTTCGGATCTATAAAGGCGATCGTACTTCCTGAAACTTGATTATTTAAATTTGGCATAATACACCTATTTGATAGCTAAAAAAAGACAATAATTTCCCTGTTTCGCGACTTGCGTCCGAAACATTTCTGAAGGTTGTAGTAACCATAACTGTTTTTTATGAAAATCTATATAAACTTTTCTTTATAAACACTTTTTTAATTAAAGTTTTGATAAAGATGGGGAATTTTATTAAGTAATATTACGGATGAGCCAGCGCGAGGTAGATGATATAACACAAAAACCGTTCAATAGCAAGTGTGATGATACTGAAATATTAAGAGCGGGATTTTTGATAGATATCTGCGATCGGGTTGGGCCGGGGTTGAAACCCCTGGGGGACTTTCGGGCAAGGGTGGGGCGGGTTTACGAGATAATTGGTATTAGGCAATTATTTAGGGTAAAACCCGCCCCTAAAACTTATTCGTTAGAATCTTTAGGGGCGATTCCCTACGGGATAGCTTCGCTTCACGCACTTACTTCAAACTCGCATCTATCCCTGCTAAAATCTCCTCAGCTTCCCTGCAAATAGCAGCGTGACAGCAACCGTTACTCGCCAACAATCCCCCCCACTGACTCACATCTCCGCGGTTATATTGCAAAGCAGTACCGTCAAAACGAGTAAATCGGCCGCCCGCTTCAGTCAAAATTAATTCCGGTGCAGCTAAATCCCAATCTTTAGGTGCAGACTTTCCGGAAAGCGCAATATAAACATCAGCTTTTTGTTCGACAATTGTCGCAATTTTACAGCCAATACTGCCGACAGCTAGTTGATTTTGACAAGGCAGTTTGTGCAATAATTGATTAAAGCGATCGCCCCGGTGACTGCGGCTAGTTACTATAGATAAATCTGCCACTATATTTCGCGCCGAAACCTGCAATTTTACCGCAGAACCGCCCCGATTTTCCACAAAAGCACCCGCATCGCGGATTGCGTAATAAATCTTTTGCAGTTGGGGCCAAGCCACAACTGCCAATACCGGTCTTCCCTCGAACGCTAAAGCAATGTGAACGGCAAATTCCCCTGTCCTGTCAATAAAATCTCGCGTTCCGTCCAAAGGGTCAATAATCCAAACCCAACTTTGAGGTAAGGGAATTTGACCGTTTTTTTCTAAATAAGATTTGTAAGTTTCTTCGCTGAGATAGCCAAATTCTGCATTCCCTAAAGCCGACTGCAATTCGTCGAGAATGTAAGAATTGACAGCGACATCGGCGGCGGTGACGGGGCCATCTTTTTTCTCTTGGATATCGAGGTTAGGAGTGTTGCAATCCTGGCGATAATAGGATTGTAGGATATCTGATGCACTCCAGGCGATCGATCGGGCAATTTCGCTGATTTCTTCGAGAGTTTTCATGAATTTCTTTTTTTTGAACCGCAGATAAACGCCGATTAACGCAGATTTCTGTAGGGGCGGTGCCCCCGTGCCCGCCCCTGGGAACCATACATTAGCAATTACCAATTAATATGAGGATATTTCCATTCATAATAATTGGGAAACACGAAATTAGTAAACGAAACCGAAATACTAACTTCCAAGGATTTTACATGATGCCACCAACCGACAGGAATAAAGATAGCCTCTCCCGGTTCCAAAATCACTTCAATAATTTTTGCATCTCTGTAAAGCGGGTATTTGTCATAATCGGGATTTTCGCCGTCAACTTTGCTGAAAACGCCGACGTGATTGTAAAGCAGAGGTGTTTGCTGCGGAGAAATCAATTTAATTAGTTTGCGACCCGACACTTGAGCTAAAATTAAATTAACTGGGTCGTGGTGGAGTGGCGTAATCGTGCCTTTCGGACCGAACCAAAAGAAAACTCTGCCTTTTGTATCCGTTGGATTGAGGTATTCTGGGAATATTTCAATGTCGTTAAATAGCGGTTTAAATTCCTCTCTTTCCAGAGTTTGGTTGTTAGCAACCATGTAGTAGTCGTTGCTAGGTCCGCCCTTGACCACCATCTCTACATATTTCCGGAACAAAACAATTTTTTTGTGATTTTCTATCTTAATTTCGTAATTAGGGTCGGAGTTGCGGTTGGCTTGAATTTGTACCTCTGCATCGCCGTATTTTTGCTGTAAATACTCCGGCGTCCACAACTGCAACGCTTTCCAGTTGTGCATGATATTGGTAATAATTACTGGAGTATTTTTGGCGTAGTAATTTTCGAGAAAATACTCTCTCGAAAGGCTGCTTTTGCGTTCGATTGTGCCAAACTTGGAAGACAAGGCAGCTAATTGATTGTTAATCCTGAGATGCGATTCTAATTTCTGCAATAACTGCACGTAATGGCTGCCTGCTTGGAAGTAGGGATGAGAGGATATTTCCCTAACTTCTGCGGTGGCTGTTTCCGCATCTATGCCGGTATTTATTAGCGCTTGAATGATTTCTGCGTCGGGTTGATTTAATAATTTGTTCGCCGCCACCCACTGTTTCATATTGTCGGGGACTTCTTGTTTGCTTGGGGTGAGTAGATTGGGCAAGTTTTGTGTCAGCCATTCTAAGTTAACTTGCTGTTGTTCTGTTAGGGTAATCCGCAAAGGGGGAAGGGTGATACTTAGAGGTTGGGTGTCAGACATGATTCGGGTATGTTGTTTTGGGAGTGTTTTGTGTGACTTTAACTTGTCTTACTAATATAGCAATTTTGTTAACGAACCGCGACGGCGCTAAGGGCGCTAAGGAAGAGAAGAGAGAACTTCACAAATTTTGTCGAGGTTGCTGTCAGGATTTTAACTCAACAAGTGTTGCCTGTTCAAGTTTTCTAGCTTTGAGCGGTTTTAACCGGATAGTTTGGTTAATTTTAATTTAAAATTAACCCTTATTCATCCAGGCGCGGGTTCCAAAGTTTTTGCAGGAATCGGAAGCGATTTTAGCTGCGGCGTTGAGAGTATCTGTAAAGTTATTTTGCAGAATGTAGTGACAGAAAGCCCCGTGAAAAATATCGCCTGCCCCTAAAGTGTCTGTGGCTTGAATTTGAGGTGTTTCTATATGACCGTAAGTGCCATTGCTGAGGTATAAAATTGATTTTTCGCCGCGAGTGATGGCAATATGGGAAATTCCGGCTGCTGATAGGTAAGCAAAAACTTGTTCTGAATTTTCGCACTCTGGTGGATGAAAGTTATCGGAACATACCGCCCATTCTATAAAAGGCAATATTTCCTCTAATCCGGGTTTCCAACTGCCGCCGTCGAGGACAATGGGAATGTTTTTTGACTTGGCAAGTTGAGCAATTTCTTGGCTGGCTGCGATTTGATGTCCGTCAACCAGTACAATATTAACGGATGTTAAAATATCCTGGTTAATAGTTTGACTGTCAACTTGCGATTTCGTAGCATTGATGGAAATTACCGATCGATCGCCCGTTGCTTCAGTTACAATAATCGAGGAAACTGGCGGCGAGTGCGATCGCCCGGGATCCAAATCAATTATCCTGACATTATACTCCGCTAAGTCTGCACGAATTAATTGGGCGATCGCGTGAGTGCCCAAAACGCCAGCCCATACCGCCGCATTCCCCAAATAGCTAAAAGTGACCGCAGCATTCGCCGCCGGCCCGCCCGCAGCAATGGTACAATCAGAAGCAACAACTTTCTGATTTTCACCCGGAGGCTTCTCGGCCAAATAAACTAAATCTAAAGTTGCCAATCCCAAAAACAATCCCGTTTTCATATCTTCTTAAATATGTGGCATTGGCGTCCCGCCCGTGCTTTATCTGCGGTTAAAAAATCCAAATCTTAAAATGCAAGCAAATCCCAATACAGGAACACTTTACATCGTAGGAACCCCGATCGGTAACCTCGAAGACATGACATTTCGCGCCATCCGAATCTTGCAAACAGCAGACTTCATCGCCGCCGAAGATACCCGCCATACCGGCAAACTTTTGCACCACTTTCAAATCAAAACCCCCCAAATCAGCTATCACGAACACAACCAACACCAACGACTCCCGGAATTAATCGACAAACTGCTTTTAGGAAAAAGTATCGCCCTCGTCACAGACGCCGGAATGCCCGGAATTTCCGACCCCGGATACGAGTTAGTAAAAGCTTGCGCCGAGGCTAATATTAACATTATTCCGATTCCCGGCCCGACCGCCTGCATTGTTGGCATAACTGCATCAGGATTGCCCACAGAGAGATTTGTATTTGAAGGTTTCTTACCCACCAAAGGTCAAGAACGCCAACAGACTTTAGAAGCTTTGCAAATAGAATCCCGCACTATAATCTTATACGAATCTCCCCACCGATTGCGGCAAACTTTACAAGATTTAGCAAATAGTTTGGGAAGCGACAGACAGATTGTGCTGGCGAGAGAGTTAACTAAAATGCACGAAGAGTTTTGGCGTGGTAGTATGGAAAGTGCGATCGAACTTTACACCAATCGCGAACCCCAGGGAGAATTTACCCTCGTAATTGCCGGCATCCAAACAGCCGCCCCAATATTTTCCGAAGACGCCATTAAAGCAGAATTGCAAACATTAATTGCAGAAGGCATAAGTCGTTCCCAAGCCAGCCGCCAGCTAGCGCAACAAACCTCCCTTCCCCGCCGCCAAATCTACCAACTCGCCCTCACAATTGGCGACAATGAATCAGTAAAAGAACCCTTGGATGAGTTGTGAATATCTCTTTTCTCTTCTCCTCTGCGGCCTCTGCGGTTCATTAAAAACAATCTTGTTCACACAATAAATAACATTGCTATACAATAATACCAAAAAACTTCTATGGTACGCGGAAACTACGATCGACAAAAGCCATATTTACGCAACCCCCACATCAACAAACCAATCGCCGAAATCTATGCAGACTTAGACGCCTTTAGCTGGGAGATATTTGAAGACCAACCCCACCGCTTCGATACCGTCAGTTTTTACGTCTTGCTTCCTCCACTGTTTTACGAAGGGCGTTTCATTAAAGGAATTTATTTTAGCGAAGCAGTCGAACTCATCAACAAACTATTTCCCCAACTTTCCTCAGTATTTTTATCCTTCACCTATTCCCCCGGCACATCCTATTCCTGGGCACCGGTAGCCGACGCTTACTCCAGTTTATACAAAAACCCGCAGCGAGATAAGTGGTTTCGCGAAACTTATCCCGATCGCGCCCACAAACCAATCATACCTCTACAAGACACCGACTTCATCAACGAATACTTAATTTCCCCCCGAAACGTCCCCGCAAAAGACATCGACCTCCTCGCCGTCGCCCGAATTTCCGAAGAAAAAAATTTGCCAATCATAGCCAAAGCCTTAAAAGTTTACCGCCAAAAATATCCGCAAAAACCCATAAAATTAACAGTAGTCAGCGGCCACGAATTTGATGCTAGCAACCTGAATACTCTCGACGAGTACGCATTAAAAGAATGGCGACAAGTGGAGGCAATTTTAGGCAATCCCTCCGACTACATTAACTTAGAGCCAAGAGTAGACTACTACAGCGAAATCCCCACATACTATTCGCGATCCCAAGCATTCGTCCTCGGTTCCCTCCTCGAAGGGAAAAACCGGGGAATTACCGAAGCAATGAGTTGCAACGTACCAGTAATTTGTTTTGAAGAATTCAACCAATACGCCAGAGGAAACTCGCCAGTTTTCCCCGAAGGTGCGGGTCTTTACGCCAAATTTAACCCAGAATCTCTCGCAGATACTATATATACAGTATTGGAAAATCAAACAGAATTCAAACCGCGATATCAGTATTTAAAGCATTGCGGCCGCAAGAACTTTTTCAATACTTGTATAGACAGTTTTCCTTACTATCAGCACAACATTCCTGACTACAAATCGGGAGAAGCCTTTAAGAATTTATGGCTGGATTTGGCGGTACAGCAAAATTATCAAGTTAGTTTGAACAGCTTTTTGTACGGAGGTTCACCCCTTTCTCACTTGCGCGGGATAAATACGATTCAGCAAAATCTCGGCGAGTTAACAAAATTTATAGCTGAGTAAGATACCCACAGTAGGGACACGGTAATGCCGTGTCCCTACGGGGATATACCGCACCAAAGCCGATCGCAATTGTCTAAAACCGCATAAATTAGTAATTTACGATACAGTAAAAACAGCAATTATAGTATTATAAAATATAGTGAATTTCAAAATTCGGGCAGACTGAAGACAAAAGTTTTTTAAGTGTTATGAATTCTTGAAATAAGATGTCATTCAGCAGGAGAAACAGAGAATGCACGACTTGAAAGTTGTCATCATCGGTGCGGGAATTGGCGGCTTAACTGCGGGCATAGCCCTCGAACAAGCGGGCTATCAAGTTGAAATTTACGATCGCGTTAAAGAACTGCGCCCCGCAGGAGCAGGAATCTCCCTGTGGTCGAACGGCGTCAAAGTTCTCAACCGACTCGGTTTAGGCGAAAAAATGGCAAAAATTGGCGGGCAAATGGAGCGCATGGAATACCGCACCAAAACCGGCGAACTCTTGAATGACATCGATTTAATGCCGCTAATTCAACAAGTCGGTCAGCGCCCCTATCCGGTTGCCCGCCGAGATTTGCAAAATATGTTGCTAGCAGGATTTAAGGGAGAAGTCAAGCTCGATCGCAAGTGTATTTCTGTAGAAGAAGACGAAACTGGAGTAACAGCAATCTTTGAAAACGGAGACAAAGCGCGGGGCGATTTGTTAGTGGCGGCTGACGGCGTGCGATCGATTTTGCGTACATATATATTGGGTCGCGAAATAGAGCCGAAATACGGCGGCTATATCAACTGGAACGGGTTAGTTCCCGCTGCGGAAGAACTGGCGCCGAAAAACACTTGGGCGATATATGTCGGCGATCACAAACGGGCGTCAATGATGCCGGTAGCGGGCGATCGATTTTACTTTTTCTTAGATGTTCCCTTGCCCAAAGGCACTCCCGCCAATCCCGACAATTACAAAGCCGAACTTAAAGAACATTTTAAAGGCTGGGCCGAGCCCGTGCAATTGCTGATAGACAGGTTCGATCCGGGTGCAGTTGCGCGGCCGGAAATTCACGACGTAGGGCCGATCGACCGCTTCGTTCGCGGTAAAGTTGCTTTGCTGGGAGATTCCGCCCACGCCACGTGTCCGGATCTCGGACAAGGAGGCTGTCAAGCGATGGAAGATGGGCTGGTACTGAGCAACTACCTTTTGAGTACGAATTTGGGCGTAGAATACGCGCTAAAACGTTACGAAACCGAGCGCAAACAGCGGGCCAATGCAGTTGTAGAAAAAGCCCGACAGCGCGCAGAACAAATACACGGCAAAGATCCGGTTGTCACAGAAAAATGGTACGCACAATTGGCTGATGAAAAGCCAACTGATGTCACCGATGCGATCGCCAAAGTCATCGCGGCCGGCCCGTTACACTAATAGAAACAGATAATTGCCAGGACACAGCACTGCTGTGTCCCTACGGATACCGGGTTCATTTAAATTGCAGCGCAAAATAGATCGAACACTAACATTTAACCTTACAAAAATGTCAGGCAAACTTACTACTCACGTTCTCGATACAGCCCGCGGCTGTGCGGCAGCAAATATGTCGATAGCCCTGCAATCTATTGACCCAAACTCCGGCGAAAAAACCCTGCTGAAAACAGTAACAACTAATGCTGACGGTCGCACCGCAGTTCCGTTACTATCAGAAAGCGAACTCAAACCGGGAGTTTACGAATTAGTCTTTTCCGTTGGCGAATACTTCGCACAGTGCGCCGAAACTTTGCCAGAACCGCCGTTTTTAAACAGCGTTCCGATTCAGTTCGGCATCGCCGATTCCACCGCACACTATCACGTACCTTTGCTAGTTTCCCCTTGGTCCTACAGCACTTATAGAGGTAGCTGAATAAAATTTAGTTGTCAGTTGCGGTGCCTGATCGCGCAGTCGAAGGGTGATTCGATTTTAGATTTGAGATTTTGGATTTTGGATTGACCCCACGGATAAATTCGGGGGCTTGAGGATTTTAGATTTGAGATTTTGGATTGATTCCACGGATAAATCACGTGGCGGGTACCATCAAGAAATTCTTGGTCAGTTTATAGTCAATACGATGACTCCGATTAACGATTCGACTTCTCAAATGGTGCAATTTTGCCTCCGCAACGATACGGAAGCCGATGCAAAAACGATCGATATTATTGCCTTCGATCGCGCCGTTACATTAGTAGAACATTATTTACTTCTTCCCCCTTCTTCCCTCTTCCTTCGTACCCTACCCTTCGGGAACTGCTTCGCAGAACGCGTCTTCGCGGTTCAAGAAAAATAATTCCTCCGATACCAAACGAATAAAACAAACCTAATTAAAATTAATCAACCCAATTCAAAATGCCATATTCTTTAGTTCAACTCAACCAAATCAGCCAGGAAGAATTTACACAAGCCCTGGGCGAGATTTTTGAACACACACCCGCCATCGCCCGCCGCACTTGGGACGATCGCCCTTTTGCCTCCACAGCCGATTTGCACGCCAAAATGGTAACAGTTGTCAGCGCCATGACTGATGCCGAAAAATTAGCTTTGATTCAAGCGCATCCCGACTTAGGAAGCAAAGCAAAAATGGCGGAAGCATCAGTTAGCGAACAGACAGGTGTAGGTTTAGATCGGCTATCTGTTGAGGAGTTCGATCGCTTTCAATTCCTCAATCGATCGTACCGCGAAAAGTTTGATTTCCCCTTCATTGTGGCGGTTAAAAAACACACTAAAACCAGCATTCTCGAAGCATTTAAACAGCGCCTCGATAATTCCTTTGAAACTGAAATGCAGCAGGCTTTAGCTGAAATTTGCGAGATTGCCCGCTTTCGGATCGAGTCGGCAATCCGAAATTAATCGGGCGGGCAGGATGCCCACCCCACAAGAAAATTCAATTTTTGTGGAACAAGCATCTTGCCTGTTGCGGGCGGGCAGGATGCCCACCCCACAAGAAAATTCAATTTTTGCCCCCATGCCTAAGTCAATATCACCCGATCGGGTGATACTTCCCGCCCAAAAAGTTCTATAATAGTATCATAAGGCACAGAAAAAGATTCGGACATACCAAATCAAGCTGGTATGGTGACAGGTTTCCATGTGTCTCCCAGAAACCACTCTCTTGGAGGCAAATCTATGACATTCTTCAATCGCCAACTCACAAAAAAATCCCCCGCGCCAGTACCTGTAGAAGAAATTAAACAGGCTCAGCACGAAGAACCTGTAGGCCACCTGCACGGCATTTTCCGGCACTGGATGTGGCTTAGCCCATCCAATCACCGCGCCCAGTAAATCAGGTATTTCTCCGCCGCCGCAAACAAGCCGTAAAGTACGGTTCCCATCACAGCCAAAACCATCAATCCTGCAAAACCTAAAGGCACGTCAAAGTTAGAACTCGCGGTGACAATTAAGTAACCGAGGCCTTTGTTGGATGCTACTGTTTCCGAAATTACAGCACCGACAAAGGCGAGGGAAATTGCTACTTTTAGGGATGCAAAAACGTAGGGTAAGGTGTGGGGGAACCCGACTTTTTGGAAAATTTCGATTTGGGATGCACCAAGCGATCGCATCACATCTTTCATCTCGGGTTCAACTGTATCTAATCCTAAAGCTACGTTAACGGCGATCGGGAAAAATGCCAGCAAAAAAGCAGTCAGAATTGCCGGCACCGTACCGATGCCAAACCACAGCGCAAACAGCGGTACTAACGCTACCTTCGGTACAGTATTAAACCCAACTAATAGCGGGTACAGAACTACATAGGCAATCCGCGAATATCCGATTAGAAACCCCAGCACTACGCCTGCCACAATGGCGAGGATGAAACCCGCTAGAGTTGTAAACAGGGTTTGTCCCGTGTTTTCGATCAGTGCCTTGCTTTGAGTGAAGGTTGCTGCGATGATGGCGGAGGGTGCGGGCAAGTTGTACGGGGGAATTTTGAACAGGAATACCAGAATTTCCCACACCACGAACAGCAAGATTGTGGCAGCAATTGGCAGAACAATGCTTGCTGTTTTTGAGCGCGCAAATTTTTCTAAATTATCCATTGCTTTTTCGTTTTTAATTGCGGTGAATGTGGCGGCGCAGTTCTGCAACGATGCGGTTGAATTCATCCGACATCATCATATCTAGAGTGCAGGGACGTTGCAGGTTGACCTTGACTTTATAGACGATCGAACTCGGACGCGGGCCCATTACATAAACTGTATCCGACAAGAATACTGCCTCCCGCAAATCGTGAGTGATCAGGATGCAAACGCACTTCACCCGCATCCACAAATCTTGCAGCATCACCCACATTTCCTCGCGGGTGAAAGCATCTAGCGCCCCAAAAGGTTCGTCCAGCAGCAGTATTTCCGGTTGGTGAATTAACCCCCGACACAGGGAAGCCCTCTGCCGCATTCCTCCCGACAATTGCCAGGGAAACTGTTTCTGAAAGTCTTGCAATCCGACTGTAGCTAACAATTCTTGGGCTTGGCGCACAAACTTTTCGCGCCGCTTCGGATCTTTAGATTCCCGCTTGTAAGGCTGCACTACTTCCAGCGGCAGCAGTACGTTATCGAGGGTATTTCGCCAAGGCAACAGCACGGGATTTTGAAACGCAATTCCGACATTTTTGAGCGGTTTGGTAATCTTTTTGTCCCGAATCCGAATTTCGCCGATCGGCGCTGGAGATAGCCCGGAGACCATCCTCAAAATAGAAGTTTTACCGCAGCCGCTCGGTCCCACAAACGACACAAATTCCCCCTGGGCGATCGACAGAGAAATCTCGTCAATAATTCGCCTCGGTTGCCCGTCAACTCGATACTCTAAGCCCACCCGATCGAATTCCAAAAGAGTCGGTTCTTGCGTTTCGATCGCATCTGTTATAATTTTAGGCTGTACCACGATTAGTCTACCTCCTTTCTTTAATAGAAAATCAGATGAGGATGCGGTAAACAGTATTATCTCAACATTATCCCGTCACCTCTATCCTGTATACAAAAACTATTTCAAATTTATCTATTTATTGTTGATAATTGGGAATTGTGCTGTATCAGATACTACAAACTTTCGCATAAACAAGTAAGCGATCGCAGCATCAGCTAGTGCATCCGAAAAGAGCAACTTATCTATTTAATTGTTGTTTGACAAAAACCAAAAAAATGTGTTTTTGTATACAGTATGTCAACTAATTAGAGTATACGGTATACGGCAAGCCAGAGCGCTGCTTAACTTGGACGCAAGATCCGCAGAGATTAGCGATCGTGTTTGGCGGGCTAAATAGGTTTTTTCTTTGGTTGGTTGTCCAAATAGCAAGCTTTTCTCCATGAAAAATACGTGGTTAGTACGATCGCTATCCCTAGTGCTGATTGCAAGTCCAGTCATCCTGAGTAGCTGCCAATCTCAGCAGCCGAATGCCGCAACCACCCCTGCATCCGGGGGAACAACAGCAACAACGGCCGCTGACACCGCACAGAAACGCAGTATCAAAGTCAATCCATCTTGGCTGCTGCAAGGCGACAATGCACCGCTAACAATTGCCATTGAAAAAGGCTATTTCCCAGCCGAAGGATTGGATGTCAAAATCGAGCGGGGCTACGGTTCATCTGACACAATTACCAAAGTTGCAGCAGGCCAATTCGAGCTCGGATTTGGCGATATTTACTCGATGATGGAGTTCAACGCCAAGAATCCAAACGATCCAGTAGTAGCAGTTGCAATACCTTACAACCAATCGGCTTTTGCAATTGTTGCCCTCAAGTCGAGCAACATTGCAGATCCTAAAGGATTAGCCGGCAAAAAGCTAGGAGCTCCCGCAGGAGATGCACCCCGCAAATTGTGGCCGGTATTTGCCCAAAAAACGGGCGTGCAGGCAGACTCGGTAGAGTGGATTACAATGGAGCCCAAGCTGCGCGAAACATTATTAATTAAAGGCGATGTGGACGCGGTGAGCGGCTTTGCAACAACGATAATCCCTGCATTAGAAAAAGCAGGCAAAAAGCCGGAAGATATGAATGTCTTTTACTACACCGAGAACGGTTTAAATTTGTACGGAAATGCGATCGTTGTTAAAAAAGCCTTTTTAGAAAAAAATCCAGAAGTAGTAAAAGGCTTTTTGAGAGCGTATTTTAAAGGACTTCAAGATACATTAAAAGATCCGGCAGCAGGATTGGAATCGGTGGTGAAAGCTGGAGATAGCTTGATGGACAAAAATGCGGAAAAGCGCCGCCTGCAAATTGCTTTAGAAAGGCTGTACGTCACTCCCGAAGTTGAAAAAGTTGGCTTGGGAGGAGTCGATCCAACTCGTCTGGAAGCCACAGCCAAACAAGTAGCAGAAGTCTTGCAAATAGCAGCTCCGCCAGTTAATCAGATATTTGATGAGAGCTATTTGCCTCCAAAAGAGGAGCGGGCTTTACCTGCTGCTGCCGATCGCAAACCCTTGACTTAAAAGTCGATCGAATATATTGCCGTTGTCCGAGATCGCTCGGCGGTTGAAACCGCTACTACACAAACAAAGTCCGCCTGCGCGGACTAAGAAATCGAGGGGTATTCTACTCGTTACCAGGCAGAGCCTGGTAACGCAGATCCGGAGGCTCTGCCTCTAATTTCGCTATTTACGGTGTGAGGATCATGTCTAAATTTTTGTTTTTCCAAATCCTGCTGACAGCAACGCCAGCCTTTTTTTGTATTAATTTTCTGCATTGTCCTGCCAGCTTTGCTGCGGAAATTGCCGCTGCTGAAACCGAGGAAGCAAAAGCCCTGACAGCAGAGTTACCGCTAGCAGAATTGGTTGCATCGCCAGTGGCGATCGCACCAAGTCAAACACAGATAAACCCTGCGGTAACGCCAGAAATAGCCGCCCAGATAGAACTAAACGATCGACAACAACAGGAGAATAATTTACTCACTCCAGACAGCGATAAAGTCACATCAGTTTCTCAGCTAAACGATGTTACACCTGCCAACATAGTAACTGAAGAATCCGGCGAAGCACAAATTGCGATCGCACCAATTCCCACCCAGATAAATCCAGCGGTCACACCAGAAAATTCCGCCGATATCGCACCCAAAAATCAACCAGAAACAGAGCCGGAAAAAGTTTCAGCATTTTCTCAAGAAAACGAGGTAAAACCTACAGAAACAGCAGCCCAAGAATCCGGCGGAGCGAACGTATTGGCAGAGTCAATGCAAACGCAGGAAAATCTGGCGCCGGCAAGTATTGACGATATCCAACAGATAGATAGCCTAGAAATAAACGACGCTTCCGAAATAGAGCAAGTCACCTCAGTTTCCCAACTCAGCGATGTCAAACCCACAGATTGGGCATTTCAAGCACTGCAATCATTAGTTGAACGCTACGGCTGCATCGCAGGATATCCCGACGGCACCTATCGCGGAAATCGAGCTATGACTCGCTACGAATTCGCCGCCGGCTTGAACGCTTGCCTCGATAAAATTTCCGAGTTGATAACAGGCGGAACCTCGAATTTTGTCAAAAAAGAAGATTTAGAAAAATTTCAGAAACTGCAAGAAGAATTTGCGGCAGAACTAGCAACGCTGCGCGGTAGAGTCGATGTATTAGAAGCTCGCACGGCGGAGCTAGAATCTAATCAATTCTCGACCACAACGAAACTCAATGCTACGGTTTGGTTCAACCTCACATCAGCATTTCCCACAGGCGACATCACTGCCGAACGCAGCCGCACTGCCCCGAACAGCGCCTTTGCTCCCCCAACTCGGGATGCAAACAATCGACCGACTCGCGTCGATCGCGATCGACCTGAAACTACTTTTAGCTACTACGCTTTCTTGACGCTAAATACCTCGTTTACGGGCAAAGATTCCCTGGTGACTCAGTTAGTTTTCGGCAACGGCAACTCGCCTGCGAACGAACTGGTATCGGCGGGTTTTTACAACTCTTGGGGAACGCCGTTTTTAGATCAAACTGGCGTGCCTGCGGCTAATAATGTGGGAATTCGCGAGATGTCCTACACGTTTCCGATAGGAGATAAAGTTCAAGTTTCGATCGGGCCGCGGTTGAATTATTATCGATACTTTGACGGCAACCGCTTCACGTTTTTTCTCAGAGGAGCAACGAGTTTTAACTCGAACGGAAGTACATTGTTGAATGCAGTAGATCGCGGATCGGGTGCTGCTGTCATTTGGCAAATTGCCAAACCAGTCAGGTTTACGGCTGCTTATATGGCTGAAAATACCGAATTTTTGAATCCTGCTGTATTTAATACCGCTAGCAATCCCAGCGATGGTTTGTTCAACAGTTCAAACACGATTACAGCGCAATTAGAATACTCTCCCAGCAACTCTTTCAATCTCAGGCTGATTTACGCGCGATCGAGCCTCAAACCTTATAATGGATTCATCGGCGGAGCAGTGGGCGAGCCGCTGCCTTACGGCTATGCAGATGACGGTTTTGGGGGAAGAGTTAGAGACTCCGGTGCAGATGCTTTTGTTGTCAATTTTGATTGGTTGCTGACCCGAAATTTTGGTTTATTCGGGCGGTATTCCTACGGGCAACTTGAGGTAAATCCGGTAAATCGCGATCGCTCTGGCGGAGATATTAAAGTACAGTCTTTTCAAGTCGGGATGGGATTTCCCGATTTGGGAAAAAAGGGCGCGCTGGGTGTACTTTCATTTGTGATTCCCCACAATTATATATCGGGTCGCAGATTTTTGCTCTCGGGCGGGGGTAATGGAGGTACTCAGTACGAGGTAGAGGGTTCGTACTATTACCCGATTACTAATAATATTGCGATCGTCCCGGCATTTTACGCTATTTTCAATGCCAACAATTTTGATGGCAACCCCACTGTATTTGTCGGAAATCTTCGCACTCAGTTTAGCTTTTAAGTAGGCACACGGCAATGCCGTGTGCCTATAGTTGCAGGTGCGGGTAGGGACACGGCACTGCCGTGTGCCTACAGGTGTCGCGTACAATCTATAGTCCCTACAAAGGTCACCTGCAATCTATACCTATCTGCTACAGAAGCGTCAATGTGCTGTATCATTGATAATGAGTCAGCCAAAACAAACTCTCATTTAACATAAAAGTTTTAGATAGGAGGCTGAATCAACCCTTTTTAACAATAGTAAACTAACTTTATTTTAAACTGAAGGAAAACTGATTTTGGGCCTTTCATTTCGCGCGATTCGCCGCACTCAATCCCTCCACGAACAAACTTACCAAGCTCTCCGAACTGCTATCCTGTCGGGGGAATTAGCAGGTGGAGAACGCCTGATCGAAACACAACTGGCCCAAATGCTAAACGTCAGCAGAACTCCGGTGAGAGAAGCTTTGTGCCAACTGCAACGAGAGAATTTAGTGACGGCCGATCCGAATAATGGATTGCGCGTCGCTACGCTTTCGATCGCCGATGCTGCGGATCTTTACGATTGCCGCATCGCTTTGGAACAGTTATCAGTGGCCGGGGCGAGTCAAAATGCGACACCAACTCAATTGAAACAACTCGAATCGATCGTCCAGCAGGCAGAAAGTACAACACCCTTGCGATCGGGCGAACTCACCAACTATCAATTGCTGTACGCAGACTGCCAATTTCACCGCTTGCTAGCGCAAAGTTCCGGCAATCTTTGGTTGGTAACTCTGTTGGATCAGGTGTTTGACAAAATGATATTAGTGCGGCTCCGCACAATGGAATACAATCCGGGAGTATTGGAAATCCGCAGCGAACACCGCCGCATTTATCAAGCTGTGAGCGAACAGAATGCTGCCGCCGCAGGGCAAGCAATTAAAGAACATTTAATCGCCAGCAAAGCGCGGGTAATTAAAGAAATTCAGGAGATAGAACAGCAGCACGGAAAAATAGATAAGTTAAAATAAAGGCGATCTTACCATTAAAAAGAATCTCTCCCGATCGCCAGAGCGACAATCTCAATTCGCGACAATCTCAATTAACGATCGCGAGCGGGACGCTCGCACTGTAATATGTCAGCAAATTATCCGCGAGAATTAATCGGTTACGGGCAAAATCCGCCCCACCCCAAATGGCCCGATCGAGCGCGCATAGCCGTGCAATTTGTCATCAATTACGAAGAAGGCGGAGAAACCTGCATCCTGCACGGAGATGCGTCTTCGGAAACGTTTCTGTCAGAAATTGTCGGGGCCGTCCCCCTATCGGGACTGCGCCACATGAATATGGAATCCTGTTACGAATACGGCAGTCGGGCCGGTTTGTGGCGGCTGCACCGGATGTTTGTTTCGAGGGGAATTCCGGTAACAGTATACGGAGTAGCGATGGCATTAGAAAGGCATCCCGAAGCAGTAGCAGCGATGTTAGAGGCCGATTGGGAAATTGCCAGTCACGGCTACCGCTGGATCGATTATAAGTATTTTGGAGAAGAAGCGGAACGGGAACACTTGCACAGGGCGATCGCCCTCCATACGCAAGTTACGGGCAGCCGTCCCCTCGGCTGGTATACCGGGCGCACGAGCCCCCATACTCGCAAGCTAGTAGCCGAGGAAGGCGGTTTTCTCTACGATGCCGACAGCTACGCGGATGACCTGCCTTACTGGGTGTACGAGTGCGCCAGACCCCACCTAGTCATTCCCTACACCCTCGACAACAACGATATGCGGTTTGCCACGAGTCAGGGGTTTAATTCCGGCGATCAGTTTTTTGCTTACCTGCGGGATGCTTTCGACTTACTCTACGCCGAGGGCGAGACAGCACCCAAGATGATGAGTGTGGGACTGCACTGCCGTTTGGCGGGCAGGCCGGGGCGCGCTGCTGCCCTGGCGCGTTTTTTGGATTACGTGCAGCAGCACGAAAAGGTGTGGGTATGCCGCCGCATTGATATTGCCCGACACTGGCACGAATATCACAAGCCGATAGTCTCCAAGGAGGACTGAAGTCCTCACTACAAACCTGAAATCCGTAGGGAAACGGCAGTGCCGTTTCTGAAATCCCTAGGGACACGGCAGTGCCGTGTCCCTACGAACCCGCTTTATAAGCGGCCCACCCACCTCGATCGGAAATATCCAGCCACTGGTACTTCTCCACTAACTCCCGCGGGTACAAGAAAGCCGTTAACACTTCCCCGTCCTCCAAAACCACATCCGACGGATACATATACGGCGGTTCTCCGGCTGCAAGCTGTTCAAATTGCTCTGGAGTCAGTTCGTACACTTCGCCCGGAATTGATACGCCGGAGGCGGTCACTTCGTAAATTGCAGGATGCCAGCCATTTTCTGCCGAGTGCAAGCGGTAAATCGGACGAGTTTTCGCTTCTCGGATAAACTTGGCTTCTCCAAGGTTGCTGTTGTCCGGCTGACCCCGAAGGGCAGAACCGCAAATGAACACTCGTTTGGCTGCAATTGCTGTTTGAGTCATATCCACCCGATAAAAAATTGTGCTTTTTTGTACAGTTAAATGGCCGCGATCGCCTTTATTCTGCTTACTGTGTTTTGCATACAGCAGTTTAAGTGCCAAAGCCATCGATTTTTGTAAACAAGGCTACATTGTTTCGCCTATTTAAATGCTATTGCATACAGTATACAACAATTAGTTATATCAATCAATAGCAGAACTTTAGATGACAGTTACATTTACACTTTCAGTCAACGGGTCGCGCCTCAACCGCAGCATCGCCCAACTCGCTCAAATCGGCAAACTACCGGGAGGAGGCGTCAGTCGGGTAGCATTTACCAAAGCAGATTTGCTTGCCCGCCAACTCGTTGAATCTTGGATGGTAGAAGCAGGGATGACAGTTCGCATTGACGCGGCGGGGAATATTATCGGTCGATATCCCGGAAAGCGCGAAGGTGCAGCGCTAGCCACAGGTTCTCACATCGACACCGTGACTGTGGGCGGCCATTACGACGGAGTTTTGGGAGTTTTGGCAGGCATTGAAGTGGTGCGGGTACTGCACGAAAATAACGTGCGCTTGGAACATCCCATTGAGACGATCGTATTTACTGACGAAGAATGCACCGTTATCGGCTGCAAAGCGATGGCCGGAAATACAATCAGCGATGCGGCATATTACCGACGCAGCGACGGTACTTCCATTGAAACTTGCTTGGAAAAAATTGGCGGAGATTGGTCAAAAATTGGGGATGCCAAACGCCATCCCCAAGAAATAGCAGCTTTTGTAGAACTGCACGTCGAACAAGGAGGCGTTTTGGAAAGTACCGGCGACGAAATAGGAGTAGTCAAAGGCATTGTCGGACAGTACCGCTATGCAGTGACGGTAACGGGCCGCCCGAATCATGCCGGATCTACGCCCATGCACGCCCGAAAAGATGCGCTCGTAGCTGCTGCCCAAATGGTACTGGCAGTCAACAAGTTGGGAGTAGAAACACCCGGAGAACAGGTAGCAACGGTGGGTTACTTAAATGTGTCGCCGAATGCTACAAATATTGTTCCGGGAAAGGTGGATTTTAAAATCGACTTGCGCGATATATCTCAAACTCATTTGGAAGAGTTGTTAGTTAAAATGAAACAGGAGTTTGGGGCGATCGCACTTGCCACCCAAACCGAAGTTGAAATGACCGAAATGCTGCACGTATTGCCGACGCTAGCAGCACCAAAAATTCAAAATGCAATTGCAGAAGTTTGCCGGGAATTAAGCTTGAGTTACACGCATTTAATCAGCCGCGCCGGACACGACGCTCAAGAAATCGGACGGTTTACCGATATGGGGATGATTTTCGTTGCTTCTCGCGGCGGCATCAGCCATGCAGAAGATGAATATACTTCCCCCGAACAGTGTACTCAGGGAGCAAATGCGCTGTTGCAAACGTTCTTGAAGCTCGATCGGCTTTACGACTAGGGCAGCAGAATAAGCGATGCTTTCAGCAATTCAAAACGTCCTAAAAACATAGGTTAGTTGACAAAATTCAGATGACAGATAATAACTGTAGTTTAGACTAAATAAAGATGAGAAAGGTGGCTTCAGAAGAACTAGAGCCACCGCGCTGGGAGAGAATAAGGG
>NZ_JAUBPO010000067.1:0-44498 GCF_036700785.1 Microcoleus sp. S28C3
TTAATAAATCCTCAACATTTAAAAAACTGGTTTACTAAATGCTGTTACTGTCATCTATAAACCTGCAATCTGCTGTATGGTCCACTACTTCGTACTTATAATTACGATCCCGTATTTTTAATACTTAGACAAGATAATTTGCCCGCAGCTATTACAGCGTGCCAAGTAGGAACTTGGAAAGTTTACACTGGGGACGATTCGTTTGAGTTTCTACAAACAATAAGCGGGTTTGATTTAAAGTCATTTCTTATTGGAAAAGTGGGAGAATTCCCTGTATACCGCTGAAACTATCAAGGCGCTTGTTTATAATCTCTATGTAGTCAGGTACTATTTCAATACCAACATACCTAATGCCAAATTCTTGCGCCGCCAGCAATGTGGTTCCCGATCCTGCGAAAGGATCGATTAGAAGAGAATTTTCTAAACGCGGTACAAATATTTCGACAAGCTTTCTCATTAGAGCAATTGGTTTAACTGTGCAATGGACGTTAAACTCCTCGTTTTTCTCACGATGTATACCTTCTAAAATATTTGACTGAAAACCACCGAACTGATCTTTAGTATAAAATAGACCAGTACCATACTCCTGTAGAGTTTCCAAGTAATTATTGACCAGTGGTTTTTGAAGTACGCAGATTGCTTCCCATTCGTTCCTCAGGCAACTGTGCCAACCATCCCATTTTTCATAATTTTCATATCCTTTTTTCTCCAACTGTTGTTTGATATTGACACCTTTAGGGATACCGCTCGATCTTTTATAAACAAGAATATCTCTCGCATAGAAACCAGCACTTTCAAGTGCTACTTGCACGTGAGCAACAGTTCGTGTACTGTTGAAAACTAAAACTGTCGCACCCGGTTTGCAGATACGAAAAAGCTGCTCCCCCCAATCAAAGCACCACTTCTCATACTCTAGAATGTTGTTACGATTCCTTTGATACCATTTTTTATTTCTGACTCCACCAGCTAAACCACTGCCATAAGGAATGTTTTTAACAAGGGTTTTATTTCCCTTGCCATTGACTCTTTCAATACGCCTTTGAATTTCTGAGTCATCCCATTTATGACCAATAAATTCATAATTGTAAGGTGGGTCAGTAATACATGCAGAAACATAATTTTCTGGCAATGCCTTCATCACTTCACGACAGTCGCCAATCAAAACTTCATTTGAGGGAGTTTTTTTCATTAGTCAGGCAGTTAATCAATATGATACTTATAGTATTCTTTTGGGAGCGGTCAACTAGAATGAAGCACTTCTGTCTCAAAAGACTCAGGCAGTTCTTCTAATTTTTATAAAATGACTGGCTGTGTCATGGTTTCTTATCATCACAATTAATTTTCGGAAATGTCTAAAGGATTGTTTTTGTTTACCAATCTTGGCTGCGCAGGTGGCGACCCGCTAAGGACCGCACTTGCTCGTCGGTGTCGGAAACTGCAAGCGATCGCAACAACGGCACAACTCCCGGATTTTCGGGATAATGTTCAATAATCGCTTCGAGTGCTGTAAACCTGGGATTGTAAGGAAAAGAACCGTTTTGACTGTCAACATCGCTCAAGGCTCGATCGCGCAAAAACTCAAACATTCCCGGCTCGTCTTTCCATCCCCGCATTAACTCTACCAGGGCGATCGCCCGCACCTGCGAATCTTCATCCTCTTGAGCTCTAATTTTCAGCCACTCGAAAGTTTGAGACTGATTTGTCGACCCCCGGGCTAACTTTTGCAAAGCGATTTGCCTGACAGCGGGACTCTCATCGCCCTGTGCTTTAGCCTCCAGCATCCTCCAAGTTTCAGCACCCGAAAGCCAGTTGCGAGCGACTTCCTGCACCGCAGCTTGCCGCACCAGCGCTTCCCCAGAATCAAGCTGAATTTTCAACCACGGCAAGGTTTCCGGCTCGTCTAGCCATCGCCGCGCTATTTCCCGCACCAGCACGCTCAGCAAGTGAGAATCTTGCTCCGACTCGACCAGGCTTTTGAGGAAAGGCAGCGTCTCGCCCCGGTGAGACCAGCGTCTTGCTATCTCTTCCACAGCAGTTTCTCGGACGTTCAGGTGTCTGTCTGACTCGGCGAGATTTTGCAACCAGGCAAAGACTTCGAGACTTGCTGACGGCAGTGCGGCGACAGCTTCCACTACTACTTGCCGCACACTCCAGTAATCCTCGGAATCAGCTATTTTTTGCAGCAGGGGCAGGGTTTCTGGGTGGTCGGGCCAACCTGCGGCTATCTGTTGTAGGGCTATTTCTCGCAGGTCGGCGTCGCGATCGCTCAATGCTATATTTTTCAAAAAAGTTAGAGTTTCGGGGTTCAAGGGCCAGCCAGAGGCAATTGCTTCCACTGCTGACCGCCTGACGCTCGAACTCTCGTCGGACTCGGCGAGATTTTTGAGCAGCGGGTAAATGTCTGGTTCGCCGGGCCAGTGCGAGGCTAATTCTTCTAAGGCTGCTGTCCGCACTTCTTTGCTGCTGTCGGATTCGGCTAGGGTTTTCAGCAGCAGGCAAACGTCTGCCGCCGCGGGCCAGCCCGCTGCCAACTCCCGCACCGCTACTGTTCGCAGGATAGAACTTCCTGTCTGGGCAAGGTTTTGGAGGAGGGACGCCGTGCCTAAAACGCTGTGCCAACGTCTGGCTATTTCTTGCCACGCTGCGACTCGCACTCCCAAATTTTCGTCGTATTCGGCGGCGGTTCTCAGCAACAGTAAGGTATCTGTGCGATCGGGCCAATTAGAGGCTAACTCTTCCAGTGCTGCGGTGCGGACTGCGGGACTTTGATCGAACTGAGCCAAGGCAGTCAGCAGCGGCAAGGTATCGCTGGTGTCTGCCCAACCACAAGCCATTTCTCGCACACAGGTCGATCGCACTGCCCAGCTTCGATCGGATTGGGCGAGGTTTTTGAGCATCAGGTAAATTTCTGGCTGGTCTGGCCAACCGCGGGCTATTGCTTTGACTGCTGTGGCCCGGACTTCGCCGCAATCGCTGGAGTGAGCGAGTATTTTCAGCCAGGGCAGAGTTTGCGGGTCGTTTTTCCAAGTTTGGGCGATCGCGGCGATCGATCGATCGCGAATTTGATAAGTTTCCTGCCATTCTTGAGCGCTTTGATAAAGAATCAGGAAACCCGTGCCGTATTGCGATAACTTTTTTAAGGCCTTTAACAGTTTTTTTTCTGTTGTTTTTTTAACGCCATTTTTAACTTTTAACAGGCATTGCGCTGCTAAAAACAAATTAATAAATTTTTCTTCTTGACCGTTTTGAGCTGTCAAATATTCTATAATTTCGCTGGCTGTTTCTTTGTCGAGCTTGGCTGCAATTTCTCTGAGAACTTCGTGCAAAGATTCGTCCCGCCAGTGCTGGCAGAAAACTTGTGTGTTGAGTTCGCTCCAAGTCAGTAGACCGATTTTGAGTTGCGCGTGGATTAACTCTGCCACTGTCTGGGGATTATTTTCGGAAACAAGTTTTTTTAAGAACATACCGATATCCTGCCCATCGAGTTTGTTTGCATTAAAAATCCGAAACCAGATCCAGTATTAGTTTAGAGTTTCTTAAGCTTTCCTGGAGTAGGTCGCCGATCGACTCCATTTTATACCAAAACTACTTGCTCGGTCGCATCCTAATGCAAAATCCGCCCCTACCCACAGGAATGTTAGGTATTGGCGGATGGCGATCGAAAAATTGAGCAGCGCAATCTAGCTAACAGCTACTTGGACGCGATCGGCTGCCACCCGAACCGTAAAAGTCGGAATTTTTACCGTTTCATCGTCCAAACACTGACCCGTAGCCAAGCTAAAATTCTGCTTGTAAATCGGAGAAGCAACTTTCAAAGTGCCGCTGCGATCGCCCACAAGTCCCCGCGACAACACAAAAGCTTTGCTAAACGGGTCGTAATTGCTAAGCGCATAAACTTCATCCCCGTTTCCCACTCGGAAAACTGCCACTTGTTCCCCTGCAACTAAAGCGCAAACTCCCGTATTCGGGGCGATCGCATCCAGAGAACACACATCTACCCAAGTAGTCACAGTATCCGAAACTTGTAATGATTGAACCATCTTCTTTTCCTGTTAATTTACTTTAATCTCGTTCCCAGTCTCCGGCTGGGAACGTAGGTTTCGAGGCTTTGCCTGACGGATCGAGGAGGCAGAGCCTCCGGGAATTCATTCCCCGGCAGAGCCTGGGAACGAGATTAAACGAGATTAAATCTTGCTCCCTCCCCTGATGCAAGGGCAGGGCTGGGGAGGGGTTATTCCGAAACTCCAGCCAGAGCCTTTTCATATTCGTAAGGAGGCCGCGTTTGTCCCCGTTCCGCAACACGAACAATACTCGGATCGGGCAAATCGGAATTCACAAAATGCTGGAACCGCTGCACCTTTTGCGGGTCTTCAATCGTCGTTTTCCACTCGCATTGATAAGTATTCACTAAATGTTCCATCTGCCCTTCCAGCTCAGCACAAATGCCCAGAGAATCCTCAATAATCACCTGTTTTAAGTATTCAATTCCGCCCTCAAGCTTGTTAAACCAAGTAGCAGTGCGTTCCAATCTGTCTGCCGTGCGGATGTAGAAAACCAAGAATCGATCGATATACTTAATCAAAGTTTCCTTATCGATATCCGTCGCCAGCAAAACCGCGTGCTGCGGCTTAATGCCGCCGTTGCCGCACACGTACAAATTCCAACCATTCTCTGTCGCAATTATCCCAAAATCTTTGCTTTGAGCTTCCGCGCATTCGCGAGTGCAGCCAGAGACAGCAGATTTGAGCTTGTGGGGCGATCGCAAACCGCGATACCGCAATTCAACTTCGATCGCCAAACTCGTTGAATCCTGCACCCCAAAGCGGCACCAAGTGCTACCCACACAAGATTTTACAGTACGCAGAGCCTTACCGTAAGCGTGTCCAGACTCAAATCCCGCATCAATTAAGCGACGCCAAATATGGGGCAATTGATCCACCCGAGCCCCAAACAAATCAATCCGTTGCCCGCCAGTAATCTTAGTATAAAGCCCAAAATCCCTGGCAACTTCCCCCAAAACAATCAACTTATCCGGCGTGATTTCTCCCCCCGGTATTCGGGGCACCACCGAATAAGTACCGTCTCGCTGAATGTTTGCCAAAAAGTAATCGTTCGTATCTTGCAAACCGACGTGAGGCTTCTCTAAAATATGGTCATTCCAAGTAGAAGCCAGCATCGAACCAACAGCAGGCTTGCAAATTTCGCAACCCTTACCTTTGCCGTGTCTTTCAATCAACTCTTCAAAGGTTTTAATCTCTTGAGAACGCACCAAATGGTACAATTCTTGACGGGAATATTCAAAATGTTCGCAGAGATGATTTTTGACGGCGAACCCAGCTTTTTTCATCTCCGACTTGAAGATATCCGTCACCAAAGGCACGCAGCCGCCGCAGCCCGTACCAGCTTGAGTGCATTTTTTGACGCTGGGGACATCAGTTAAATTGCGATCGCGAATCGCTTCACAAATCTGCCCTTTGGTAACATTATTGCAAGAACAAATTTGAGCCGAATCCGGCAAACTGTCCACACCCAAGCCAGCAGATGCTGCCCCCGATCGCGGTGGCATTAACAAATCTTCAGGATGCGGCGGCAGAGCAATTTCATTTTGCATGAATTGCAGCAAAGTGCCGTAAGCTGAGGCATCTCCTACGAGAATTCCGCCTAAAATGCGGCTGCCGTCTTGATTTAAAACTAACTTTTTGTAAATGCCTTGGAAGGTATCAGCAACAACAATTTCTTTAGCACCTGCGGACTTAGCAAAAGCATCTCCAAAACTAGCAACATCCACTCCCAAAAGTTTGAGTTTAGTGGACATATCCGCACCTGTAAAATTGCTTGTGGGACGGGCATCTTGCCCGTCATCCGCTGCACGGCTCAAAATATCTGCCGCTACGCTTGCCATTGTATACCCAGGCGCAACTAAGCCGTATATACGATTTTGATAAAGCGCGCATTCTCCGATCGCATAAATGTCAGGATCGGATGTTTGGCAGCTATCATTTATGACTATGCCACCGCGTTCTCCTACTTCTATACCGCAACTTATGGCAATTTCGTCGCGGGGGCGAATGCCAGCAGAAAAGACAATCATATCTGTTGCTAATTCCGAACCGTCAGCAAACAGCATTTTAGTAACTTTGCCATCTTCGCTAACAATTTCTGTTGTAGATTTGCTGGTGTGAACCGAAACTCCCAACTCTTCTATTTTGCTGCGGAGAATCGCACCGCCAATTTCGTCAACTTGCACGGGCATCAGCCGCGATGCAAACTCAACAACGTGAGTTTTTAAGCCCATATTTTGGATAGCGTTAGCACATTCTAGACCTAACAAACCGCCGCCAATTACTACGCCAATTTTGCAATTTTTAGCGTAATCTGACATCGACTCCAGGTCGTCAATTGTCCGGTAAACAAAAGTCCCTGTAGCGTCTTTGCCTTTAATGGGCGGTACAAATGGATAGGAACCGGTCGCGAGAACAATTTTGTCGTAGGGAACTTCTAAACCATTGGCTGAAGAGACTGTTTTCTGTTCCCGATTGATGGCTACTGCTTTGTCGCCGATGTGAAGCTTTATGTCATTTGTGTGATAAAATCCAGGTGCAACTAAAGATAAATCTCCTGCTGTTTTGCCAGAGAAAAATCCGCTGAGGTTTACGCGATCGTAAGCAACGCGCGGTTCTTCACAGAAAGTAATTAAATTCCAGTGTTTGGCAGCGTCTGAGTTGACCATTAACTCTAGGAACTTGTGACCTACCATGCCATTGCCGATTACAATGAGGTTTTTTTTGGCTGTCATTAGAATCTCTTTTATCCCGTTTATCAGTCGTTGGGTTTATTAATATAAGACTTTATGGTAAAATTTTGTACTTAGAGATACAAAAAATGGATGTTTATGCAATTGTCGAATACTATCGATTGCATTTTTGCATGATCTCTGCGATCGACTTAAGTAGGTGCGCCAGTCGATTTTAGATTTTAGATTTTAGATTTTAGATTTTAGATTTACTCCACAGTTAAGTAGGTGCGTCAGTCGATTTTAGATTTTAGATTTTAGATTTACTGCGCAGTTAAGTAGGGTGCGTCAGTCGATTTTAGATTTTAGATTTTAGATTTTAGATTTTAGATTTACTCCGCAGTTAAGTAGGGTGCGTCAAGTAAGTGTTTTTGACAAAACGATTAACATCTTACTGTGACGCACATTACAGTTTTCTAATTTTTAATTATTATTTAAGCTCCCATGCCCGAATACTGCTTCAAACCCTGCCGCCAAAGCCAGCGATTCCACACAAAAAACACCGCACCCCAACCCAGCATCATCAACAAACCGCGGCCCACATCTACGGGTAATCCGATCAAGATGGAAGCGGGAAAATGAATCAAATAAGGAAACGGCGTCCACAAAACTACTTCGCGCACGGGTGCGGGAAACACTTCTAGCGGCGCGATAACTCCCGATAAAAACAGGTACATCAACTGCCAAAATTGTTCGATCGCACTTGCCCTCTCCAGCCAAAAAGCAAACAGCGCAAAGGTATACTGTATCAGGAACCGCAAGCAAAAAGCCAAGACGACAACCAACAAAAAAAGCAAAAACCTGCCCAAATTCGGCAGCCAAAAAGCCTGCGGATAAAGTGCAAAAAACAGCAGCACCAATCCGAATACAAAGGGCAGCCTCGCAAACCTTTCGGAAACGTGAGATACAAAGTGGTGCCATACGGGATCGAGAGGCTGCAACAATCTATTAGATAGCCTGCCTTGCACTACTTCCTTTTCAAACTCCCAAATTACCCAAACTACATTTATTTGCCTGACAATGAAAGTGGCTAAAAAATAACGGGCAAAGTCGATCGACTTCAGCCCAAATTGACCAGTTTCGGCCGCCTGCATCCAGACACCCATCAAGATAAATGGCAAAGCTCCAGACAGCGCCCACAACAACAATTCTGCCCGGTATTCGAGCATATAAGCGTAGTAGGTAACTAGCAAAGTTTTAGCAATTTTGATGAATCGTTTCATGTCAATCTTAGTTTTTTAATGGGTCAACATTAAGGTGCGCAATGCGCACCCTAAAAATAGAATTTATCCGTGAATTATGCTACACTTTTCCCGTGCGAAAAACTCTACCTATTACCTCTTCAATTGGCGGATCGGTAACAGTCAAATCTATCACGTCCAAGTCCGCCAAAATCTTCGCCACGCTCACCGTCAGCTCTTCCCTTTTGACCAAAAAACGTACTGAATTTCCCTCAATTGATTCTACCTCCCCGTAAGCAAAAGCGCTATCTTTTGCCAGCGGATGGGCTAATTCTACCTGAACTTCTCGATAAGGTGCAAACCTGTCGAGCAATCCGTCCAAACTGCCATCATAAACTAATTGCCCTTCATGGATCAATAAAACGCGCTTGCACAAAGCAGTAATGTCAGCCATGTAGTGGCTCGTCAACAGCACCGTTGCTTGATAGCGATCGTTATATTCTCGCAGAAATTGCCTGACGCTAAACTGTGCGTTTATATCCAAACCTAAAGTCGGTTCATCTAAAAATAATACCTCCGGCTGGTGCAGCAGCGCCGCCATCAATTCAGCTTTCATGCGTTCGCCTAAAGAAAGCTTGCGCACCGCCTGATTTAATTTGCCTTCTAGTGACAGCATTTCTGTCAATTCTCCGACTCGCCGCCGATAATCTTTATCGGGAATGCCGTAGACAGCAGCATTGATTCGCAGAGAGTCAAGCACGGGTAAATCCCAAATTAACTGCTGTTTCTGCCCCATCACTAACGTGATTCTTTGCAGAAAATCTGCTTCGCGACGGAAAGGAGTACGATCGCACACTCTCACAGTACCAACAGACGGATAAATCAAACCAGTCAGCATTTTCAGCGTAGTAGTTTTGCCCGCACCGTTAGCGCCGAGAAACCCCACCACTTCCCCAGGTTCAATACTGAAAGAAACGCCCTCAACAGCTTTAACATTGCGGTAAGTGCGGTTAAAAAAGTGCCGCACTGTTCCTTTAAGTCCCGGTTCTTTAATCGCTACCGGATAAACTTTGCTCAAGTCTTCAACTAAGATAATTGGCATCGGCTCAAATTTTAACTTTTATTTTAATCTAGGATACTTCTATCAGGCTTGTGCCAAGATGAATCCATAGAGCTGTCTAGTAGGGTGCGCCAGCGATTGCTCGATCGCTCAGATAAAGTAACTCTGTTCTGGCACACCGTACTAAGCTGTAGAATATTGCAAAATATCCACGATCGCATCGCACAAACTTTACAACTATGGTACTCACCCCAGATAATTCAGACATCTCTCGTTTGGTAGGAGACAATTCTTCTGAAAATATTACACTGGCACCAGGACAACTTGCTAGTTTTCCTGGGGGAGTTTGGATGCTGGGCGGCAATGATACTGTCAGGGGATCGTCAGATGCAGAACGGATTTTCGGCAACGATGGTAAAGACAGTCTGTTAGGCGGTGTCGGCAGTGATTCTATTTACGGTGGCAAAGATGATGACGATGTGTTAGGAGAAACTGGCGAGGATTTCTTGACAGGAGATAGAAATAGCGATTTCCTTGATGGCGGTGCGGGAAATGATTTGCTGCGCGGTGGACAAGGTGTTGATTTGTTAGTTGGCGGTGAAGGCAGCGATACTTTAATTGGCGACAGAGAGGTGGATATTTACCAAGGTGGTGGGGGGAGCGATGTCTTTGTTTTTCGAGTCGATCAAGCGGGAAGCAGAGTAGCTGGAATTGAAGTTCCTGACGCGGTAATTGTGGATTTTGATAAATCTAGCGATTCGATTGGAATTAGCGTGGCATTTACGAGCAGCAATATCTCTTTAGAAGAGGTAAGTTATAGCTTGAACGATCCGAGACTGCTGCTGATAGATCCTGCAAATATATCGGGAGGAACGAGTTTGTTAGCCAAGGGCGGTATCTCGCAGCGAAGTCTCGATCCCGATGGCAATGGCCGCGTAGAAGCTACTAATATTAGATTCGGTTTTACTAATGCTTTGTTGGGGACTGTGTTGAACGTGACCCCAGCCGATTTAAACGACCGTTTTATTAATGCTAATTCTTTGCTTTGAAGCAGCTAATTGATTAATTATCTCTTAATAACGGGCAAGATGCCTGTTCCACAAAAACTGAGTTTTTTTTGTGGAACGGGCATCTTGCCTGTTCTTCAGTTGCCCTTTTCCATTGCCCACTGCATCAAACCGGGGAACAACCGATAAGCTTCCGACGCCAACCAAAAAAGCAGGGCCGACGGTAACTTCTGCACGATGATTTTTTACAGCATCCCAGATAGCTTGAGCAATATCTTTCGGCTGATTTGCCCAGTCAGATTTTAGCATTTGGCTCATTTTCTGGTGGCGCAATTCGACTGCGGGCTCGTCTCGATCGCGAAATTGAACTCTTTCTAAAAAATCGCTGTTAATCAGGCCCGGGTGGACGGCGCAAACGTGAATACCTTGAGGCGCTAATTCCAATCGCAAAGTTTCTGTTAAACCCGTTACTGCATATTTGCTGGCGCAATAAGCAGTCATTTGAGGCAAAGGCATTTTGCCGCCAATGGAACCAACATTGACTATTGTCCCTGTTTTTCGTTCCAGAAAATGTGGCAAAATTTATTGAATTGTGTTAACGCAGCCCCAAAAATTGGTATTCATTAATTGCTGCCAGCCTTCGGAGGTAGTTTGCTCGATCGCCCCCGCGAGACAAATGCCAGCTTTGTTAACCAAAACATCAATGCTGCCGCAGGAATCTAGGGCTTTTTGGACGATCGCGCGCACTTGTTGAATGTCGCCAACATCCCCCCCAATAGCAACAGCCGAAGTGCCTTCTCGCTGCACTTGAGCCGCTGCTGCTGCCAATCTCTCTGGCTGGCGGGTCACCATCACCACATCGTAACCTTTACTTGCAAATAAAATTGCTGTTGCTTTGCCGCTTCCTTGAGAAGCGCCTGCAATCAAAACTTTAGGATCTATAGATAGTTATAAATTTTAAGTGGGAAAATCGTTTCCGGCGCTCTTGAAACTCTAACAGAAGTAAGGGGCTTTTTAGCTCACTTTATATAGATAGTTTTTCTTAATTAAACCAATTTTTAATAATTCGCGATCGGGCTTTTTTTACGAACCGCTTTTGTCGCGTTAGCGAAGCGGCGCGTAAGCGCTCTTGTCGCGAAGGAAGAGAGAAGAGGAGAGGAAAAGAAGAAAATAGAAAATATTCATAATTTGTGCGAAAATTGCTTTGTAAATTTTCCCAATGCTCAATGCCCAATGCCCAATGCCTAAAAAATGAATCTTCCGAAACAACCGCCGAATTGGTCGATCGTCCTAGTGTTAATTATCGGCGTTTTAGCCGTCTCAACTTCCTCAATCTTAATTCGGCTGGCGAACATTTCAGCAGGTGCGGGCGGCTTCGGTTTCAGTCTGGTACTCGCCGCCTCTCGCCTGAGTTTATCTGCTTTAATTCTGCTTCCGGCTTGGCCGAAAATTCAGTGGAACGCCCTGCAACCGGGAGCTCGGCGCTATGCTGCTGCTGCGGGTTTGTGTCTCGCCCTGCACTTCGCCCTTTGGATAACCTCACTTTCTTATACTTCGATCGCCGCCTCAACTGCCCTCGTCACCACTAATCCTGTCTGGGTAGCGCTTTTGTCGCGCTTCTGGTTCGGGGAAAAACTCAGCAAAATGTCGATCGTTGGCATTACTATAGCGCTTGCTGGGGGAATGGGGATCGCCCTGGGAAGCGCGGGCGCAGCCAATGCCGGCAGCAGCCAACTGCTGGGCGATTTCCTTGCTCTGGCTGGTTCCTGGGCCGTCAGCTTGTATTTGCTGCTGGGCCGGGAAGCTCAGCGGCGGGGACTGGGAATTGGTGGCTATATCGCGATCGCCTATACTGTTGCTGCGATCGTCCTGCTGCCTCTCCCCCTCGCCTTCGGCACCAGTTATACTAATTATTCGCACATTGTATATTTTTATATTTTGTTAACGGCCGCTTTGCCTCAATTAGTCGGCCACACCATTTTGAACTGGGCCGTAGTGCAAATTTCCCCAACTCTGGTAACTCTTGCGATCTTGTTTGAACCTGTTGGGGCGAGTTGTTTGGGTTATTTGCTCTTTGGGGAAGTGCCCGGGCCGACGGTACTCGCAGGTGCTGCGGTGCTGCTGTTGGGGGTAGCAACCGCTACCGTCGGAGCAAAAAAAATCACAGTCAACAGTTAAGAGTTAACATTTTTCAACATTGCCAGTACAGTGGCCGTGAGTCAGAATAAAACTGATTAGGCCTTAAAAACAAAAATAACTCATCATTTAAATATCGCTTCCAAACTATCAAATGTCTGAGTAATGACTAATAACTAATGACTAATGATACTCGGGGGTCTTTCGGAGAATAAAATTATGCTGCCAGAACAACTACAGCGCATCATCGGCTACTTTCTCGATGAAGCAACAGAATACATCCAAATCATCGAACAAGGCTTGCAGGGCCTGCAAAACACCGTGGCAGCTCCCCCCCAAAGGATACACCACCTGATCCGAGCCTCGCAGTCGATTAAAGAGGGAGCCGCTATGCTGGGATTTAGCAGCATTCAGCGAATTGCCCATCGCTTGGAGGATTATTTAAAACTGCTCCGAGAATGTCCGATCGCCGTTGATAGCAGGCTGCAATCGCTGTTAATCGAAGTTTTTGATATTTTAGCAGCGCTCGTGTCCAAGGTTTCCAAGGGTTTTGGGATCGACCACGAAGACGCAAACCAAATGCTCTCCCTCGCGGAACCGGTTTTTGACGAACTCGACGCTTACCTGAGAGTGCTCATTCCCACTCGTGTGACTGTCAGAGCTAGTACGGACGAACACATTCACGTTTTCTCCGGTTACTGCACTTCACTGGGCGAATTTTCCTCGGCTATTGCCTCGCGCGTCGGTTTGCTCGGAGGCATTATTACCCGCCACGAGCAGGCAGACTTGGGCATACGCCTTTATATTGACATTTACCTGCCGCTTAACAGCAGGATCGAAAACATCCGCCAAGCTGTCGAACTCTCAGGCGCTATTATCGGGACTGTTCAGACGCAGCGCGACTTTTCACTGCTGGCAAATCGAGATTATCCGGTTTACCAAAGGGCGATCGAACCTCCGGCAATTTGCACCGGATGCCGCTATTATTACGGCAGAAGCGACGGCGGCTACCTGCTCAACTGCACGATCCATCCCCGCGGCCCGGAAACAGAAGATTGTCGCGATCGCGAACCGGAATAAGTAGTAGAAAATCTGGACTGTGAGCCCAGATTTGGAACCAGGGAAAACTTTCTTCTCAAACCAATATTCTCCCTGACATCTTTCACACTACCCCCGGCCAAATTCTTTTTGAGTTCCTAGATAACTAAATCCTTCTCTCCCAAATAAGTAAATCCTTTTTCCTTCTGAAAGCTCCCCTAACAACTGATACCGCTAGTCGAATTAATTGCATCAGGCTGGCAGGATGAGCGATCGCCCAGATATTAATAGCCAGACAAGTAATTGCCATAACTAGCAAGATATATGTCGGAAGCATTACTACCCCGATGGCGAACCAGGTAAAAACGTGAAGTATCATTGCTGTCGCCCAAAGGCTTGCCACAATCACAGACGCCCAAACTTGCATTCGAGGTCGCTTTAGCCCTGTGAAAATCGCTGTCTGCAAAGTAGTCAGCAAGTTTGCCGGAACTAAAAAGGCACAGATAGCTATGCAGTAGGTATGAGAAAACTCAGTAACTGTATTGAAGTCGAGCATTAGTCTAATTGTCGGGCCTGTTGGATATACTTAAAGAGCTTAACGTGACTTGACTTTTAGATCGTGTCACCCTTACTTTAACTTAATATTTTCCTCAGTAGGCCGCTCTGGAGACTCATTTCTCTGCCCCTTTTCCTGCAGGTAAATTTTTACGACAAATATTAAATTTGTGAAAAATCATTAAAACTTCTTGAAGAATGGCAAGAATTGCTGCGATAATTAACATCGGGGATCGATAGTATAGAAGAGCCAACTCCGTAAAATATCGTAAAATATATAGAATACCCGCACCGTTCGAACAGCAATACAACGGCAGGCTGATTTTCGACTCCATCATTTTCGACTCGCTGATTCTCGGATGATTGCTAGCGTCACTCCAGGTTTCGAGCCGTTATGCGATCGAACAATATGAGATTATGGAAAAGCCAATTTGCTCTCAAATCTCTAATCAATAGAACCCTCTCAAATTTTTACAGCGGAAAATAAAGAAAATGGATCGACAAATCACAATTCCCGCACTCGAAGAAGTTGACTTGACAAATTGCGACAGAGAACCCATTCACCTATCGGGACACATTCAGCCGCACGGGGTGCTACTTGTTGTACGAGAACCTCAACTAGAAATACTGCAAGCCAGCGAAAATACGCAACATTTGTTAGGAGTAGATGCAGAAAGTGCGATCGGTCGAAATTTGAGCTTATTCTTCAATCGAGTTCAACTAAAAAAACTCAAGCTTTGTTTGTGTAATGAAAACTTAAAAACCGTTAATCCCATTAAACTCTCTGTCATAAACAAAGGTAAATATTTAGAATTTGACTGCATCCTCCACCGAGTAGAAGAAGTATTGATGGTCGAGTTGGAATTAGCCACCAGCCCAGAAAATCTTTCTGTTTTTAGTTTTTATCATTCAGTGAGAGCCACTATCAGCAAAATTCAAAGCGCCCCAAATCTCAAGGAATTATCTCAAATAACTGTAGAAGAAGTGAGAAAAATATCAGGTTTTGATAGAGTGATGGTCTATCAATTTGACCACGAAGGCAACGGCGCTGTAATCGCTGAAGACAAATCAGAAATGCTGAGTCCTTTCTTGGGATTAAACTACCCAAGTTCAGATATTCCCAAACAAGCCAGACAACTGTATTCGTTAAATTGGCTGAGGTTGATCCCAGATATTAATTATCAACCAGTCCCCCTTGTTACAGGAAAAAATGCTGTTACAAATCAGCCCCAAAACCTCAGTTTCAGCGTGTTGAGAAGCGTTTCACCCATTCACATAGAATACCTGCAAAATATGGGCGTTGTAGCTTCGATGTCAATCTCGTTAATCAAAGACAAAAAACTGTGGGGATTGATTGCTTGCCACCACTATACACCAAGATACCTCAACTATGAATTGCGTGCAGCCTGCGAATTTATCGGGCAAGTAATGTCCTTAGAACTGCAATCAAAAGAAGGAAACGAAGACTACGACTACAAATTACACTTAAAATCTATTCAAACCAAGATTTTTGAAGACATATCCACCTCCGAAAACTTGTCAGAAGTGTTAGTTAAATGTCAGCCTAATTTGCTGGAAGCAGTCAACGCCCAGGGAGCAGCAATAATATTTGGAGACAATTGCTATTCAGTCGGGAAAACACCTCAGAAAGAATCGCTCAAATACTTAACTAAGTGGGTGCAAGAGCATTTAAATAAAGAAATATTTTATACAGACTCGCTGACCAAATGCTATCCAGAAGCTGAGGAATTTAAAGACACGGCTAGCGGGTGTTTAGCCATAGCAATATCGCCGACTCAGAAAATATATGTTTTGTGGTTTCGCCCGGAAGTAATTAAGACAGTAAATTGGGCTGGCAACCCCAACAAACCAGTTCAAATAGAGGAAAATGGCAGCCAGAGACTATCTCCTAGGAAATCGTTTGAGCTGTGGAAAGAAAATGTAAGGTACAAATCGTTGCCTTGGAAAAAATGCGAAATAGACGCTGCATTGCAACTGAAAAAAGCAATGATTAATATAGTGCTGCGCCAAGTAGCCAAACTCGAAAAATTAAATATAGCACTAGAAGAATCAGTAGCCAGAGAACGCGAAAAAACTGCTCATCTAAAAACAGCGATGTCCGAGCTTAAGCGGGCGCAAACTCAATTGGTGCAAAGCGAAAGAATGTCTAGTTTGGGACAGTTGGTGTCGGCGGTAGCTTATGAAGTCACTAACCCGATTAACTTCATCTACGGAAATCTTAGCTATGCCAACGAATACAGTCAAAAAATGATCAATTTATTGGAGCTTTACAACCAACAATATCCGTCGCCTTCGCTAGAAATTCAAGCCCAAATAGAAGCTGTTGAATTAGAGTTTATAGTTGAAGACTTACCGAAGTTGCTGGGTTCAATGAAAGTAGGTGCTAACCGCATCCGCGAGATAGTTCAGTCGCTGCGAAACTTCTCTAGAATTGACGAAGCAGAGATTAAACCCGTTGACATTCACGACGGATTGGACAGCGCTTTGCTGATTTTGAGCAACCGACTCAAACCGAAGCCCGATCGACCCTCAATTCATCTCATCAAAGAATACGGCTGTCTGCCTTTGGTTGAGTGTTACGCAGTTCAGATCAACCAAGTATTTATGAATGTACTGGCAAATGCAATTGATGCTCTCGAAGATGCTTTTGTCAACAAGAATTTATCGCCGCACTACGGGGGCGAACAAGAGCCCGTCAAGTGGGGACAAATTCGGATCGTGACTGAAGTTTGTCCGGGAGAAAAAGCGGTAGCAGTTCGGATCGAGGACAACGGTTGGGGCATGACCCAAACAGTTCGCCAGAAAATATTTGAGCCGTTTTTTACCACAAAACCGGTGGGCAAAGGTGCGGGGATAGGTTTGACGATTAGCCACGAAATTGCGGTGGAACAACACGGCGGCAAATTGACTTGCATTTCAGCCCCCGGAGAGGGAACGGAGTTGATTATTGAGATTCCCTTGAACCAAACTCATCCCAAACCCATTGTGAAGTGAAAAAAAGTCCGCGCTAGCGAAGCTATCCCGAAGGCTAAGGAATCCACCAAATTCAAAAATCGAAAATGCGATTAAAATACAAAAGCAGCTAAGTAGATTTGAGCCAATTCTGAGGAAGCGACTATGACTGAAAAAAAAACCGCCCAATGGGATGCCGGCAGGTTTGTCAAAACCTTGGCTTATTTCGGCGTCATTCCCTTCATTGGCAGCATTAGCTGGCTGCAACAACTGTTTGGAAGCAGCAGCAACAGTAAAAAAGACCAACCCAAACTGATACTGGTAGCCGGTGCCACCGGCGGCGTCGGGAAGCGAGTTGTCAAGCGGCTGCAACAGCGGGGATATAAAGTACGCTGCCTCGTCAGAGATACCAAAAGAGCAACAGAAATTCTCGGCAAAAATGTCGAATTAGTCGAGGGAGATATCGCTCTCCCAGAGACGCTAACACCGCTAGTAACCGAGGGCGTAGAAGCAGTTATCTGCTGTACCGGCACCAAAGTTCAACCAGTAGAAGGAGACACCCCAAATCGGGAAAAATACTACCAAGGCATCAAATTTTATATGCCGGAAGTTGTGGATGTTCCCGAAATAGTCGAATACAAAGGCATCAATAATTTAGTCCAAGCTGTTCGCAGCCAGCTAATTAAAGCAGGCGACAAAACAATTTTTGACTTCACAAAACCCAGCCAAGATTTAAAAGAAACTTGGGGTGCCCTCGACGACATCGTGATGGGCGGCACCAGCGAAAGTTCGATCGTACTTACAGACAATACAGCTATCTTCACAGGCAATGTTTCTACTGCCAACTCGGGCGGCTTTGCTTCCGTGCGTACCCGCAACTTCGATCCTCCGCTTAACCTCGCAGGATTTAGCGGCCTCCAACTGCGCGTCAAAGGGGACGGCAAGCGCTACAAATTGATTGTTCGCAGCGAAGCTAAATGGGATGGAATTGGCTATTGCTATTCGTTTGATACTGTTTACAATATCTGGATTACTGTCACTGTTCCTTTTGATGAGTTAATTCCAGTATTCCGCGCCAAAACTGTTAAAGATGGCTCGAAATTTGATGCCAGCAGTATTTTTTCTTTTCAGTTAATGTTGAGCAAGTTTGAATATGACGGCGCGCTCAACCCGAAATTTACACCTGGTATTTTTCAACTGGAGTTAGAATCTATTAAAGCTGATGGCGGACAGAACTTGCCGCGATTTGTGATGGTGAGTTCGGCAGGAGTTACCCGCCCGGGCCGCCCGGGAATTAACTTGGAAGAAGAACCGCCTGCCGTCAGGATGAATGATATGTTGGGGGGGATTTTGACTTGGAAGTTGAAAGGGGAAGATTGCGTGCGATCGAGCGGCATACCTTATACTGTTGTCAGACCCTGCGCTTTGACTGAAGAACCGGGAGGCAAAGCTTTAATCTTCGAGCAAGGAGACAATATTAAGGGCAAAGTCAGTCGAGAAGATATTGCAGAATTGTGCGTGGAGGCTTTGGAACAGCCTCAAGCTTGCAACGTTACTTTTGAGGTGAAAGAAGGGGAAAATGGCAGTCCTCCCGGAGACTGGCAGGCTTTGTTTTCTGGAGTTAAATAACAATTGTTTGTAGGGGCTGATTAGTTTGTTTCCCCTTATTACTCGGCGGTTGAAACCGCGTCTTGTCAAACGAAGTCTGCCTCCGCAGACTAAGAAATAATAACTGGTTCCCAGGCTGAGCCTGGGAACCAATGTCCAGAGGCTCTGCCTCGCTTGTTAGTAGGAAAATTGGAGGCAGAGCCTCCGGATCTGCGTTACCAGGCAGAGCCTGTTAACGAGTAAAATAACTAATAACCAACAACTAATAACTAATTTATGTCTGTGACTTTTTCCCGACGCTACTTAACTCCTTATTTGTTTTTGCTACCTGCTATATTTATTTTGAGTTTGACTGTTTTGTGGCCGGCGGTGCAAGCTTTTTATTTGAGTTTTACCAATTACGAATATGATTTAACTCAAATGCCGCAGTGGGTGGGTTTAAAGAATTTTTACAGGTTGTGGGGCGATCGCACATTTTGGCAAACTTTGACGAATACGCTGCTTTATCTCACCTGCGTTGTGCCTGTATTGGTTGTTCTACCGTTGGGAATGGCGATTTTGTGCAACCAAAAACTTAAAGGGATGAACTGGTTTCGAGCAGCATACTACACGCCGGCGGTGATTTCAATGGTTGTCGCCGGGATTGCTTGGAAGTGGCTGTTTGCTGAGACTGGACTGCTGAATCAGTTGGGGGAATTGTTGGGTTTACCTCCTGTTTCTTGGCTGGCTAATCCGAAGTTAGCAATCTTTAGCGTGATGGCAGTTACTATCTGGAAAGGATTGGGCTATTACATGGTGATTTATTTGGCAGGGCTGCAAGCTATTCCGGCTGAACTTTATGAGGCGGCTGCTATTGATGGTTCTGATGGTTTGGGAAAGCACTGGGATATTACTGTGCCGCTGATGAAGCCTTATTTAGTTTTAGTTGCGGTAATTTCGGCGATTTCTGCTACTAAGGTTTTTGAAGAAGTTTATATTATGACTCAGGGCGGGCCGCGCAATAGTTCTAAGACTGTTGTTTATTATCTTTACGAACGGGCTTTTAATGATTTAGAAATTGGCTATGCTTGTACGATCGGGCTGGTTTTGTTTTTGCTAATTTTGGGTTTGTCGATTTTGCAAGTTAGCCTTCAGGGTTTGACTCGCAATGATTAAGATTTATGACTGATTAGGACTGAGGCACTCCGGGCATCATAAACTCGGTTTCTCGTTCTCACTCCTGTTGCTCCTAGGACTTTATTACATTCAGAAACCGGGTTTATTGCTCTAATTTCTACTAATTTAAGACGGGAATCTCGAAGTAATGCGATCGCTCACGGCTTTGGGCAGGTCTTATTGGCGAAATCACAGCTATAAATATAGGGTTTCTGCCAGTTCAGAGGAATTTGTAATAAATCCCTGGTTCCAGTCATTCCCTGTCCCAGAAAGAGCAGCACAGCGATCGAGTTCAAGATGACATGGATAGTGCGCCAGCGATTTGAGCGGTCTTTGTAAATGTCTTGAATGATCGCAAGGGAGAAAACCATAATTAGCGCAGCGGTGATGCCAATGTAGTAGTGAGACCAATACCATTCATTGGTTAGCCGATAAACGCCATCTTGAGTGCCAAGAATCACCAGACCAGTACCTGTTAGGGTGGCAAATATGCCGCGCCATAAAGCGGGTGTAGCTCGATAGAGCATCACCAAAGAGGCGATAGTTGCAACAAACATCAGCACAATGAAAATGACTTGAAACGAGTTTTTGCTCCAAACATCCTTGCTCAAAATATGCTCAAAAATCGGGTAGGCTAGACCCAACAACGTCACTCCTACCACAGAAGCTGACAAAATTCGACCTGCTTTGACGTGTTCTTGACCCACAACAGGTGGAATTTTGCTCTTGGTGTCGATCGCAATTTGCTTCCGACGCTGCATAGTTTGCCACGCCATATTGAGAACAACACCAAGCATAGGAAAAACAATCGCTACAGCTAAAATAGGATGCACCAAAACCAGAAAATCTTTAAATTCCATACAGCACCTTTTTCTTGAAGAGGGTTGGCTTCATCAACCCGGTTTTTGCGATACATAATATCATATCCGGCGATCTAACCACCGTAATTTTGTAGTCAGGACTAATAGTAATTGTTCATCGGTCAACAGAAAACTGAAGTCCTGACTGCAAAAACGCTTTATGAAGCGTAACTCACCGAATATGTTGATTGATAACAAGATATAGCAGTCGTCAATTGGGTGAGGTACAGCTTTCTCAATTACGCAATTACAATTACCTTGTTCTCAGGGAAATGAAAACTGCTGGCGGTAATGTCAGTGGTGGTTAGTGGCAACTAATTGCCTGCATCACTTTCAGCTTAGCGCAACAGTTCTTTGTTATTCAGAATAGCAGGCCAATTTTTGTTTGCTGAAGCAATGTGACCAGGGATATCCCCCATCCACTGTGCTTGTACTTTCTTGTCGTAGTTGAGATAAAGCTTCCCATTAACGATTTTCCAGGCGTCAGGCTGGGTGACAACAAGATTTCCTTCACTGGTAGCCTGGGCGCAATATCCACCGTATTGAGGAGCGTACTTTTCAGGATTTTGAGCAAACATATCACGGTTTGCTGCACTAGCAAACATCCAAGTTGTTCCACCCCAATTATGTTTAAATTGGCTAACTCCCATAACTAATTTGCTTTGAGTAAAATAGGCTACGACATCCTGACCATCAAGAGCCACACCTTTTTCAGTGTAGAACTGAGGATGAACGGTTGTTGTGCTGCTTTTACCAGCGCAAGGATTGGCTTTACCCGCGCAAGGATTGGCTTTACCCGCACAAGGATTGGCTTTACCAGCGCAAGGATTGGCTTTACCAGCGCAAGGATTGGCTTTACCCGCGCAAGGATTGGCTTTACCCGCACAAGGATTGGATTGTGCAACCTTGGATGAAACGGTTGTAGAGTTTGAGTTTGTTGAAGCCTTGAAGTTGGCGTAGCTAACATTAGTTGTTACCAAGCCTAGAATGGTGGCAATGGCGATCGTGGTAATGTATTTTACTTTCATGTGTCTAATTTCCAGATAAATTGTTAGTAATTCCACGCCAGATGTTTGCTTGAGAGTTCTTGCTCTCTGGCAATTATGCTGGCTTTTTGTTGTCCTCAAGATTTGAGGTTATTTGCATTAACGCTCAATAAAATGAGTGCTAGATGAGGAAGAGATGGATGGGAGATAAAACTCTGAATACTTTATACGCCACTTTCTTCAGCAAAAATTCATCTGGAAATTAGGAACGCATCATCTAGTTACCCCGAATGTCTTATAGAGTGGAGATTAATCCTGACTATCCTTTACAGGATTTATACAGTTTTGGCTTATAAACCCGGTTTCTTGGTAGATACCTCGTTGCTGAACCCAAGATTGCTGATGAGAAACTTAGTAGTGCAGTAATTTAACCGCGAGTTGAGAAATTATGACAGGACAAGACTGGTTAGTGACTGATGATGGACTGTGTAATATTTTTGAGGCTACAAGTCAAATTGAAGATTTGACCCATCCCTACCGACTTTACCGCTTTTTAACTGACTTGGAAGATGTATTAGACCAAATTAGTGATGATTATTTACGACTCCAGGCAATTTGTCCCCTTGTCCGCAGGTTGTTAGATAGTTCCTCCTGGTTTCAAATTGCTCTCCTTGAGCCTGACTCTGAGACAGGCTGGGCAGTACAAACACTTTATGATGAACCATTTTTTCCTCTGACGGTGCAGTTGGTGGCTTGGGCACCGGGTGCAGTTTCTCCGATTCACAATCATGCCAGTTGGGGATTGGTGGCGCTACTTGATGGACAGGAGAAAAATACTTTTTGGCAGCGATCGCCAACTCGCAAGTTTCCAGATAAAATCACAACAGTGGGAGATATTTTGCTTGCTCCGGGTGACGTTTTGTGCTTAATGCCAGATGCGATTCATCATGTGGAAGCACTGGGAGATAAACCAACCATTAGTTTTAATCTTTATGGTGTAACAGATTACGATCGGCGATTTGAGTTTAACCAGATTAAAGGCACTGCGGAAAACTTTTAAGATAGCAGTCCGATCGAAGCAAATATCAACTAATTTCAAATATAACGGGCGATTCTCGCGGCTGCAACAATTTTCGTCGGTTCTACGCGATAGTAATTTTATTTAGTTGAACTTTGACTCATTTTAATGCTTAATTATTCTCACTACCTGACGATAAAATGAATCTAATTCGCCAACTCATAGCCGCTATCAACCCTCTCACGGGCAAGCGAATTTCTACCTCTTCTCTTCAGTTTCGCCTGACGCTGGAATTGCTGGTACTCTCGATTTTAGGACTTAGCAGTGTGGCATTTTGGGCGGGCTGGCAAAGGTCGCAAAATCTAGTGGGTGCTCATAAACAAACCCTGGAATACATTGGAATACGCTTTCCAGAACAGGTTGAGCTTTATAGTGAAATGGGTTCACTAGAAATTGGCTTAACCCGAAGCGTCCATAAAGCTTCCACAGGAGGAATCATGGTGTGGGTGAAGCGAAATGATGGGATGCTTTTGGTGAATTCACCTGATATGGATCTGCAATCTTCTAAGATTACGAAGATGATCTCGTTGACGGAAGTACCTGCACAGCCGACTTTTGTTCAGGTGGGCGATCGCTATTTGGTGATCTGTAGCAGAACTCTGAGGATCAAAAATGAGTTATTGGGTACGGTATATTTCTCTCAAGATATCACTGATGAGCAACGTCAATTAAATGATGGGATTCGGAGTCTAATTGTTGTCAGTATTGTGGTAATCTTAGTGTTAATGTTGGCGATCGCCAGTCGCATTCGTCATGCTCTCCATCCTTTGGAACATATGAGTCAGGTAGCTAGCACTTTGTCTGCTGATAATTTGCAGGCGGCAAAACTCCAACTGCATCAGGCTCCTGATGAGATTTTAGGACTAGCACAAACCTTTAATGAGATGTTGTTTCGCTTATCTGGTTCTTGGGAGCAACAACGCCAATTTGTCGGTAATGTTTCCCACGAATTACGCACTCCTCTGACGGTTGTAGTTGGTTATTTACAAAGTTTGCTGCGACGCAGCACTAACTTAAGTGACTATCAGCAACAAGCGCTGGAAACAGCGGTTGGCGAAACTGAACGCACAATTCGGATGTTAGAAGATTTGCTCGATTTGGCACGGGCTGATAGTGGCAACTTGCACTTTCGTTTGAATCCGGTGATCCTGAATACTCTGGTGGCTGAGGTGGCCGAAATGAGTCAAAAAGTTAGCAATCGGAAAATTATTTTGGTGTCAAATGATGAGGATGTTGTAGCCTGTGCGGATCAGGATCGTTTACAACAAGTGTTAATTAACTTAGTGGATAATGCAATCAAGTATTCTGCTCCCGAACAACCAGTTGAGTTAGTCTTAGAAAAGAGGGAACAGCAGGTGATGATTCATGTGGGCGATCGCGGAATTGGTATTTCTCTCCCCCATCAAAACCGGATTTTTGAACGATTTTACCGGGTAGATGAGTCGATGACGCGCTCTAGAGACGGTACAGGGTTGGGATTGGCGATCGCCAAAAGCCTGATCGAAGGCATGGAAGGACGTATTACGCTCCGATCTAAACCGGGAGAAGGTAGTATTTTTACTATCACCTTACCTGTCTGGAATCCGCAGCTATGAGCGATCGCATTCTCCTTGTTGAAGATGACCCTAAACTGGCAAAGTTCATCGAATCTGAACTTAGTCTTGAAGGATATCACGTCACTGTCGCCCCCAATGGATTGGATGGATTAACGATCGCTCGTGATGCTCAGCCGGATTTATTAATTTTAGATTGGATGCTTCCCGGCATCTCTGGATTAGACATCTGTTTAAGGTTGCGATCGACTGGTATTCAAGTACCAATAATTATGTTGACAGCAAAAGATGAAGTACCCGATTGCGTGACGGGATTAAATGCTGGAGCCGATGATTATGTTACTAAGCCTTTCAGTATGGAAGAACTCCTCGCGAGAGTCAAAGCCCGTCTGCGCCGAACTCAACAAAATGACGCCGATAACTTACAATTTGAAGACCTAATTTTGAACGGTTTAACCCGTGAAGTTTATCGAGGCAATCAACTAATTGAACTCACTGCCAAAGAGTTTGATTTGTTAGAATTTATGCTGCGAAATCACCGTCAAGTGATTACCCGCGATCGAATTTTAGAAAAAGTCTGGGGTTACGATTTTATGGGCGAGTCAAACATTATTGAAGTGTATATTCGTGCGTTACGGATTAAGTTAGAAGCAAGTAACTCAAAACGCCTGCTGCATACGGTTAGGGGAGTTGGATACGTGCTGCGAGAGCAAAAGTGAGGAGGGGCGGATTTACAAATACTTGGGATATGAAGTATGGATACTGGTGAACCCGCTCCTATTATACTACCTATTTTTTTGTACCAAATCGACCTAGAAATCCGGTCGTTCCTGATAATCTTCCGCAGAACTCGGGTCTAATTCCCACCGACTTTCATCTCGATGTTCAAGCATATTTGTTGTGTGCAACATAGCCCCATCGGGCATTTCTATGCCCGCAGCGGCTCCGAGTTCGTCAACCATATCCAGGTCTGGAGTAGGCGCGGTTCCGCCCACCGATTGCTCGCCAGTGGCACTTTCTTGTTCCGCAGCAGGATCGGCATCCTCGCCGCCGATTTGGGAACTGGTGGAAGAGTATTCCGAACTGCTATCCTGCAGGGTTGTTATGTCGTCTTGGCTCAATCCCGGTTGATCGATGACGCCGGTACCGTAAGATTCGGTAATTTCTTGAGGCAATTCGCCCAAATTATCGCGGTCTGTTGTTGTTTTTGCATTGCCTTTTTTTTGCTGTGCCACGATACTTGCTCCTGTTTGTTTTTGAACTCAATTAAATTAAAAATGTCCGAATTTGGCTTTAACTGAATTGTTTTTAGTAATTGCCGATGGCTATAATTAAGTGGTATCTTAATTGCAATTTAAGCTTTTAGCTTCTATCTCAGGAAATATATTGATTAGGCTCAGCTATTTCATTGGGAATACAAAAAGCGATCGCCCATTTGAAAAGGGCGATCGCTTTTTAATGGGGAGGCTAATTCTATTCGGGAAAATCAGGAATTACCCATTTGGGGGGTTCCATCCGTTTCCTTCTCACCGCTTCCTCTGCTATTTCTAGCATTTTATCCAGAGAAGTATTTTCAATAAAGTTGGACGTTGCTTCTGCGTATTCCCGCTTCGGGCACTTGTCGCCCAGAACGCAGCCATTGACGCAAGCTACAGCACAATCGACAGTGTTCTCCACCATAACTTTTTTCCTTTCACACTTCCAACAACTAATAGGCACGTACTCTGGGTGAATTTGTCAAGAGACAGCTCTATATCTTTATTTTACTTCACAAATTGTCATCAAAGGTCGATCGCCAGCGCAAAACTGTTATAAAATCAAAGCAACCTACCTAATCTGCCGATCGTGAGTAATTTTCTGCGGCGCTTAAAACTTTTACCTTGGCGAGAAATGCTGCAAATTGCCGCCCTCGTCAACTCAATCGTGATTGGACTGGAGCTATTTTTAGCCTGGGGTTTCACGCAATCGCGGGCAATCCGCAACGGGGTGACGCTTCTCTACGGTTCCTCCCTCGGGATATTGATACCTTTTGCAGCAGCAGTGGGAATGGGAGCTTTAGCAGTGTACTTTTTAGAGTATTGGCAACAACAGTTTTTGCTCAACCGAATTAGTTTGTGGGTTTTAGTTTTGTGCCTGCTCTTGGGTTTGGTTTTAAAATCATTCCTACCCATACCTGCTTCTTTAGCAAGTTTATCAGAAACTGCACTAATAGGAATTGCGGTGGGAGTTTTTTGGAAGGGCCGGCCTTATTGGCGATAGTCATGCCATTTTAGATTTTAGATTTTAGATTTTAGATTGGCTATGACTGATGAAGATTCGGGTTTCGAGCTTGTCTACAGTTGCATTTTTTTGTGAAAATAGTATCATTAGTCAGTGGTCATTGGTTATTAGTCTATATGTAGGGTGCGCGTTGCGCACCTTACCGCTTCAAGCAAAAAATTCCTTCTTCCTTCTTCCTGACATCCGTTAAATCCGTTACCGAATCCGTTGCCGAACTTCTTCCTTCTTATGGCAGCCAAAAATCGGGAATGAATGTTTTAGTCAAACTGCGAGTAAACTGATTAATCTTTCTCCCGATTTGAATGTGCGGTTCGTCAGCTTCCACGGGAATAATTGCCGCTTTGTTTCCGATTCCGAAACGCGAAATTACCAAATTTGCCGCCTCCAAACCAGTAACATAAGCCTTTTCCTGCGACCAAGAACCGTGGCGGGTCACAACCCAATCGCCGCTCATCAATACATTATCATAACTTGTTACCGCAGGCAACAAATATTGATAGCTGCCAGGGGCAAAATGCGTTACCGCCCGCGACAGCCGAATCGCGCTGCTGTCAATTACTTTTGCTTCCTGAAAAGCGGGGATGCAAGTGGCTAAATCTCGCTGAACTAAGGAAACTATTTCCTCATCTTTCAGGGGAATTAATTGATTTGCGTGATAAAAGTCAGCTTCGACAACGGTTCCCGGTTCGGCTCGAAATTCGTCGTGCAAAGCATTCAAATCAAAAAACGTCCAACCCGTAGTTGAACTAAATCCAAAACAGGCATTAGAAGGCAGGGGAATGTCAATTTTTCGGTCAAACCACAGGCGAACAGCTAACACGTCAACTGCACCCAAATTCATCGCATCCCGAAACTCTTGGCGGCTTTGCAAAGCTGGACTGCTGCTGATGATTTTTTGCATTCCCGTGACGCCAACTGCAAAAATAACTGCATCTGCATCGAAGGTTTTGTCGCCGCAAACAACGCCACTTACTTGATTCTTGCTGTTAACACTCAAATCAGTAACTCGTTGGTTTGTCAATACTTTTGCACCGAGTTTTTCCAGGCGTTCGACCCAGGGGCGAAAGATTTTTTCTCCGACTGTTCCGCGACACCAAACTACGTCAAAATCCGGTTGGTGGGCTAAGATGAAATAATAAAGCATTCCCAAAGCTGCGGCGGCAGAACATTGTTCTCCAGGTGCAAATAAACCTACTAATAACATCGGTTCAAAAGCATCGCGGTACAGTCTTGCAGAAACGCCAAACTGTTTGAATAGTTCGCGGGCCGTGACGCGATCGTACCTGCGCCAAGCTTCGTCGGAATTGTCGAAATCTAGGACGGCGTAGAGTAAGGGCAAGGCTGAAAGCCGATCGACTAATGGCAACCTTTTAAATCGGGTGTAAAGAAAGGTTCCTAACGGTGTGGGCAGTCGCGGTTCGTCCTGAAAAATCGGCGATTCTACTTCCAATCCGGCGGGTGAATACTGACAAGAACGAGTCCAAGGCGTGAAGGGCTCTATTCCTAATTCCTTGACTAAGGAAAAGATGTTTTTGTAGGGATACCAGAAGCCATGAATCCCAGCTTCTACGGAACGCCCGCCGGCGGTTTTCCACCCTGCAACTAAGCCTCCCGGATAAGGGCCAGCTTCTAGCAGGGTGACATCATAGCCTTGCTGGGTTAGGTGATAGGTAGCGCCTAAACCGGCCCATCCTGCACCGACGACGACTATTTTTGGGGTTGACGATTCTGCTGACATTGCGTACCTCTTGATAATTTATTAATGATGACATAATTCATAAAATGCTGATTTGATATAAAATGTGTTGAATTATGTGCTAAATTTCGCTTGAGTGAATAATGAGTGTCAAAAACCGCCAGCAGACTAACTTGTTGCTGCTATTATTTCCCGCCACCGTATGGCTGATGGTTTTCTTCATTTTGCCAGTGCTAATTGTACTGTTGTACAGTTTCTTAGAACGCGGTACTTACGGCGGTGTTACTTGGATATTTACTCTCAGCAACTACCAGCGTTTGTTCAGCGGGCTTTTCTTAGGAGTAATTGGGCGATCGCTCTGGCTGGCTTTTTTGACAACTGCCGCTTGCTTGTTAGTTGGCTATCCCCTAGCATTCTTCATCGCCACCCGTTCTCCCCGCTGGCGAAATGCTTTGCTTTTGCTGGTAATTATTCCATTTTGGACTAATTTCTTAGTGAGAACCTACGCCTGGATCATACTCCTGCGCAGCGAAGGAGTAGTTAACACAGCCTTGCAAAGCCTGCAAATTATTAGCGAACCGTTAAACTTGCTTTTTACACCTTTCGCTGTGGCGATCGGTCTTATTTACGGCTATTTACCTTTCATGGTTTTGCCTTTATATTCTAGCATAGAACGCTTCAATTTTTCACTTGTAGAAGCCGCTCACGATTTAGGGGCAAACGATCTCCGCACTTTATGGCGCGTATTTTTACCATTAACAAGCCGCGGTATTGTTGCAGGATCTATTTTAGTTTTTGTTCCCGCCGTCGGCGCTTTCATCACACCGGATATATTGGGGGGATCTAAAACAGTTATGGTGGGAAATTTGATTCAAAATCAGTTTATGAAAGCCCGCGACTGGCCTTTTGGATCGGCCCTTTCTATGCTACTGACGGTCATCATATTGATTCCGGTTTTAATTTACTTCCGCGTGTCTGACGAAACTTAAACAGGTAGATTGAGATTTACAGTTGGGTGGGGGCGGGTTTATGAGATTATTGGTATTAGGCACAGATTGTCTGTAAAACCCGCCCCTACAGGCGAACCTATTTTTGACTAATGACTAAACTAGATTTACTCGTGCGGGCGATCGGCAAAAAGTGGCTTTTGGTACAAGCTGCACTAGCATTTGCCTTTCTTTACTTGCCAATTCTCATCTTAATTATTTACTCCTTTAACGCCTCCAGATTCAATGCCGTTTGGCGCGGGTTTACCCTCGATTGGTACCGCAGTTTGTTTGGCAATGCAGGCGGGACGATTGCTACGAGTAGTAGCGCCGGAATTGTGACAGCCCTTAACAACAGCTTGCTAATTGCAGCTATTTCGACTGTGTTAGCCACAATTTTTGGTACAATGATCGCGCTAGCACTCGAACGCTTTCATTTCCCAGGACGCAAAGCAGTAGAGGCTTTACTGTTTTTGCCGATTATCATGCCCGAAATTACGATCGGCATTTCGCTGCTAGTTTTCTTTACCCTAGTATTTCGGATCGTAGAAAATCTCACGGGAATTCGCCTCAATCTCGGCTTACCTACCGTAATTATCGGTCACGTTGTCTTTAATATTTCCTTTGTGACTATTACTGTCAGGGCGCGTTTGGCGGAACTAGATCCTCAATTAGAACAAGCAGCTTTTGACTTAGGCGCTAACGAATGGCGGGCTTTTTGGCGCATCACTCTACCTCTAATTTGGCCCGCTATTTTCAGCGCGGCACTCCTGGCTTTTACTCTGTCGCTGGACGATTTTGTCGTGACATTCTTTACCACGGGCGTCGGTTCGATGACGCTGCCGCTATTTGTTTACGGAATGATAAAATTTGCAGTGACGCCAGCGATTAATGCCATTTCAACTTTGATGCTGTTCGCTTCCTTATTGCTGGTTCTATCATCGTTTAAAGTTCAAAAAAGTTAAACATTTTGCTTTATGTGTCATAATTATTGTCGTCTGCAACTAACACAACCTATGAAACGCCTGCTGACTTTCTTAATTTTGTTTGTGATCAGTGCAACGGTGGCTTTCGGCTGTAGCCCCACAGGTGGCAACCAGCAGCAAGTTCTCAGCATTTACAATTATGCAAGTTATATCGCCCCAGAAGCGATCGCCCAATTCGAGAAAGAGAACAATGTTAAAATTCAATACGACACTTTCGAGAACAGCGACGCACTCTATGCCAAACTCAAACAGGGAAACCCCGGTTACGACTTAATATTTCCAGCCGATTACATGGTGAAAATCATGATCGCAGAAAATATAATTGAGCCGCTGAATTTAAACAATATTCCCAATCAAAAAAACCTAGAACCTAAGTTTATAAATCAAGCTTTTGACCCGGGGAATAAATATTCTCTGCCCTACCAGTGGGGAACAATGGGAATTGGCTACAACGTAAAAACCACCAAGGGCGATATCAACAGTTGGGCGGCGATGTTCGACCCGAAATATACCGGAAAAGTGGCGTGGCAAGACGATGCCAGATACACATTTGCAGGAGTTTTAATGTATTTAGGATTTGATCCAAATACAACCAATCCCGAAGAGATTAACAAAGCCCGCGATTTGCTGATTAAAAGTAAAAATCTCATTGCCGCTTTTGTCCCCGACAACGGTCAGAACCTGCTCGATCAAGGAGAAGTAAATCTGACGATGGAATGGAGCGGCGATATTTTTCAGGTGATGACAGAAAATCCCAATCTCCGCTACGCTATTCCCAAAGAAGGAACAATTATCTTTTCTGACAACATGGCAATTCCCAAAGGTGCGCCCCAAAAAGAGTTAGCCGAGAAATTTATTAACTTTATTTTGCAGCCAGAAGTAGGGGCCCAAATTTCCAATTTTACCCACTTCGGCTCGCCCAACAAAACAGCCATCGATCGAGGTTTAATCGACCCGAAAGATTTGAAAAATCCTCAAATTTACCCGCCGGCTGAGGTGTTTGGCAAAATGAAATTATTGCAGGATGTCGGGAAAGCAACTGCATTGTACGATCGAGCTTGGACGGAAGTTAAAGCAGGGGCCGGAAAGTAAGCTATTCCACATTTAACTCTTGTGGGGCGTTGCTCAAAGCCCGCCCCACAAGAGTTAAATGATTTATTGAGAAGCAATTTAAATGCTGATTAGCTGAGATAGAACCCGGAGGGTGCGTCTGCACAGCGTAATTTTATAGATAAACTATAGGCTAATCCCTGAAGCACCCTAGCAGGATAGATAACAATGCACGCCGTCGAAATTTTAGACGTTTCCAAAGTATTTAAAAGTGTCCGCAGTCAAGATTTCTTAGCTGTAGATAACATCAACCTGCAAATTTACGATCGAGAATTCTTTTCTTTACTCGGCCCTTCCGGTTGCGGCAAAACTACTACTTTGCGAATGATCGCGGGTTTTGAAATTCCCACAGCGGGCGAAATTTACATTCACGGCCAACCGATGCAAAATCGCCCGCCATTTCACCGCCCAGTAAATACGGTATTTCAAAACTATGCTTTATTTCCGCACATGACAGTAGCACAAAATGCCGCTTTTGGGTTGGAAATGGAGAATTTGCCTCAGAAAACAATTCGCGATCGCGTTGTTGAAGCCTTAGCATTAGTACAGTTAACCGATGTAGAAAAACGCTATCCCCGCCAACTCTCAGGGGGACAGCAGCAGCGAGTAGCGCTAGCAAGAGCATTAGTCAAACAGCCGTCTGTTTTGCTGTTGGATGAACCCCTAGGAGCGCTGGATTTAAAATTGCGCAAAGAGATGCAATTAGAATTAAAAAAAATGCAGCGAAAATTGGGAATTACGTTTATTTATGTAACTCACGACCAAGAAGAAGCGCTAACAATGTCGGACAGAATTGCAGTAATGGAGGGAGGAAAACTGCAACAAGTCGGGACGCCTGTTGATATTTATGAATATCCTAAAACGCGGTTTGTTGCTGATTTTATTGGGGACAGCAATTTTTTAAGCGGGCAAGTTGTAGAAAAGCAAAACGGTCAAATAATAGTGTTGGTTGACCAGCAGTTGCCCGTGTTAGTTGCGACAGCAGAAGATTTGCCCGCTGGTAAAGTTGTTACCCTGGTGTTGCGGCCAGAAAAAGCTGCTATTTACCCGGCTAATTATGATGCTGAAAATAGCTGGCCGGGAATAGTAGAAGAGGCTATTTATATTGGCACTGACACGCGCTATACGGTGCGGTTGACTGCTAAAAGTTCGATCGCCCTTCGCCGACAAAACTTGCACAGAGATGACTTGCAGCGACACCAAGTCGGCGACAGCGTTCGAGTTGCCGTGCCGCCGGAAAGTATCTGTATTTTATAGCAGCAGGAAGAAGGCAGACACGACACGGGTTTTCACACAAATACACGTACTATAGCGACACTCAGGAGTCATGAGTATAGCACTTACACATCAATACCAAATAAAACGGGTTTTTCAGTAGGTAAACCGATCTATTTCTACTGCTCCAAGTGCTTTTAGGGTTGATTTTTGAGCATCAGTTAGACCCGTAACACCTATAATATTCATACCTTCGTAAAGCCTGGGCGATCGCATTTTTTTTACACATTCTCCTGTCTCCATCTCCCACAGCTTAATAGTTCCATCGGCACTGCCACTGGCTATGGTTTTACCATCGAGAGAAATTGCGATCGCCCATATCTGAGATGAATCATTCTGTAACATTTTAACACATTCCCCGGAGCACACATCCCACAACCGGATCGTTTTATCGTGACTGCCACTGACCAAAACTCGCCCATCTGGACTAAACCGGACGCACCATACCAAAGCCTTGTGTCCCTCGAAGGTTTTCAGACATTCTCCCGACTCAATATCCCACAGTTTTATCGTTTTGTCGTCACTGCTGGTTGCTAAAATCTTTCCATCCGGACTGAAAGCAACTGAAAACAGCAAACTGGTATGACCTGAAAGGGTTTTGAAACATTCCCCAGAGCAAACATCCCACAATCTCACCAGCCTATCATCGCTGCCACTGGCTAAAATTGTGCCATCTGGACTGAAAGCAATTGACCAAGCACGACAACAATCTGACAAAATTTGGTAACATTCACCAGTCCGAACATTCCATAATCGGAGATTATGAAAATTATCGCTACTTGCTAATGTGCGACCATCTGGACTGAAACTAACAGAAAATACAAAGTTGTTGGCAATGCTTTTACCTTCCTGCATTACCCGCAGCAATTGACCCGTAGCGACATCCCACAAACGGATAATGCCACGACTACTGCTGCTAGCAAGCACTTGACCATCTGGACTGAAGGCAACACACCAAACCCAATTTGTATGTCCTGGCAGTGTTTTGCTGCATTTACCAGATTCCACTTCCCATAATTTGAGCGTTGTGTCATCGCTACCGCTGGCTAAAAACTGCCCATCTGGACTAAAAACAAGTGATTTAATCCCAGCGCTGTAGCCATACAAAGTTCTCAATGATTCTCCTGTTTGCGTATTCCAGAGGGTAACGGTGCAATCTAAGCTACCACTTGCCAGAGTATGACCTTGCGGGTGAAATGCGATCGACCATATCCAACCGCAGTGTTTCTGCATAACTTGGCAACACCGTCCAGTCGCAACATCCCAGAGTCGCACCGTGCAATCATAGCTGGCACTGGCGATCGCACAACCATCTGGACTAAATGCGACTCCTACGACAGGATCGGTATGTGCCTGCAGAATCTTTAAACATTGTCTCGTAGAAATATCCCACAAACGAACCGTACAGTCCCAACTGCCGCTAACCAAGGTTTGACCATCTGGACTAAAAGCGATCGATCGAACGATGTGTGTATGCCCTTCCAATGTGTTAATAATTTCCCCTGTTTCAAGCTGCCATAATTTTATAGTTTTGTCGTAACTACAACTCACCAAAAGCTTACCATCTGGACTAAAAATCACCGCCGTTACAAAATTCGCGTGTCCCAGAAGCGTATTTAAACATTCACCAGTTGCCACATCCCACAACTTAATTGTGCAGTCCCAACTCCCAGTAGCTAAGGTTCGACCATCGGGACTAAATGCAACGGAACCTGCCCATCCGGTATGCTCTGTTAATGTTTGAATACACTCACCCGTAGCCAAATCCCATAACTTGACGATGTGGTCAAAAGATGCACTTGCTAAAGTTTGATTGTTGGGACTAAAAGCGACACCAGCAATCCAACTGCTGTGTCCTTCACAGGTGAGAAAATCTCGATAATCTTGGGTGCGACAGACTCGAATTTTACTATCGAGGTTGCCAACTGCCAAAAAATTACCATCTGGGCTAAAGGCAACAGATATAGCTCCATTTGAATTACTGGTAAGGACGGATTTAGACAGATCGGAATTAGCAAAGTTAACTCCATGCAAGTTTGTACCAATGAGATAAGCTTGCCAAATGCTCAAGTTCGAGAAATCATAGCCGCTTAATTCTATTTTCTGTTGAAGTAACAGATTAATCAGATTTCCACCACCATATCCAACAGAATTAGGAAATTGCGATCGCAGACAAAACAAAACTTGATTTAGTTCATATTCAAAATCTTTTTTAGATCGCAACTCCCCCATTATTCGTTCAGCCAGCGGTGCTAAAATTAATCGAATTTGACTTTCCCGAATGTAATCTTTTGCTTCTGCTTTGATTAGCGCATGGGTGACGAATAGATCGAGATTTTTTGACTTAATTTCCCGCTCAAATCCTTCGATTAACTGTTCGGTAACATACTCCATTACCACAGGTTGTAAGCTGAATTTTCCGGCATTCTTCTCGATTAGCGATCGCCTGCTCAGAGATGACAAAGCATCCAGCAGTTTAGATTGTGAGGGGATGGAAACAAAATCTGCCCGTAAGTCGGTTATAGAAATCCATTCTCGATCGATCGCCAGCCAATACATCACCTGCTTTTCCAAGTCGGACAACCGCCGAAATTGTCCGTTTAGCAGAATATTGATATCTCCAAACGCGATCGCTCCATGCTCCAAAAAGTTGGTAATATTGCCATCAAATAAATCTAGAACAGTGGTCGAGACAATTTTGAGTACCAGTGGATTGCCACAATAATGTTGAGTTAAATTTATCCAATCGGTTGCAGTTTCGGAAAAACAGCTATTGGCTTGTAAAATTTCTTGCACTTCCAAGGAACTTAACCCGATTAAGGGTAAGGTTCGCACAGGTGAGGTTTCGCCTTCCAACGACATCAAAGCTGTGGGTTTTTCCCGACTTGTCAAAACAAGACAACTAGAATGGCATTCGCTTCCCACTCGTCTGAGAACTTCCTCGTAGCCCTCATAGCCTTCTCGGTATTGCCCTGCTTCGGATATTGCCCCATCCGCACCCCCTAGAATCGCATCAAAATTATCCAGGATCAAAAGACAGCGTGAGGAGCGTAAATACCCCATCAGTTGAGAGACTTGAGCCTCAAGCGATGTCGGGAGTGATATTTCTTGTTGGTTAGATAGAATTTGAATCAGCGTTGATAATACGTCCTCAAGCGGTGGTGCATTGCGCAAGGAATACCAGATGAGAAAGTCAAATTCATTTTGAAGTGCGATCGCTACTTTTGCAGCCAATGAGGTTTTGCCAATTCCACCCATTCCTACAACGCCAACCAAACGACAGGAGTCGGTAACAATCCATTGTTGCAGTCGCACTAATTCCTGATTTCGACCGTAGAATGTGGAGACATCAACCATTTCTCCCCAGTGGCGGTGCGTTGCAATTTCTTGTTGTTGAACTTGCAGTTGCAGCGGTGGTATTTTTTCTATCTCTGTGTTCACTAATTCGACGGTTGTCTGACGCGATCGCCGTCCTATGACTGCTTGAAGATTGCTTTTAGTAACCTTTTCTCCAAGTTCAGCACTGAGTAGTTGCCATAACTTGTAACCCACATCCTTAATATAACTAGCGTCATAGCCAGCGCGATCTGCAATATCTAAATAAGATAGCCCTTCCCAAGATTCGCGAAATACAATCTCTTGGATGTTGCTGAGGGAAGTTGGGGCGATCGCTGTATCTAAAATTCTCAGCGCTTCTTCCACAGTCATAACTTTACAGCACCTCTAATTTAGTCTCCTGAGATCTTGCGGTTATTCGCGTTAGAAGGGTTAAGAGGGCCCATCACACAAGAAAAATTAACCTCTTGTGGGGTAGGCGTCTCCCCGGCTTAGTCTATGGATGCAAAATCTGAGTCTTCTTACTTTAACAAGACTTTTCTAGATTTTTCCGAAAATAGCACTCTCAACAGTTACAGCAGATTTCAGTGCAGAGATAGAGGACACAGCAGTGCCGTTTCCCTACAGCGATCGATTTCCGGGGTAAGTAACCCGGATTTAGTATTAGGCACCAATACCAAAGAAACCGGGTTTTTTATCCTTACTGCGGTTTGCAGCGAAGGATTTTCGTCCATCAACCCGGTTTGCGATCGCTCGTGCGAAAGTCGTATGACTTTTTCAGACTATTTTTTCCTGACTTTTTACGACTTTTTCTTGTCGTCGAACTGATACCGATTGTTTAACTTGGGTTTATAGCAAAACAAAGTCTTGCAATTTCAACAACAAGACTCGCTCAATTCCCAATCACCTATTTGGGTGATTGTCTTTAAACAACAGGAGAAAGTAACATGGCAACCATCACAGGTACCGAAGGCAATGACAACCGGTTCGGCACATTTGAGAATGACATAATGAGAGGCTTTGGAGGAAACGACACTCTTACAGGTGGCTTTGGTGATGACCTACTGTTGGGTGGGTCGGATAATGACCAACTGTTTGGTGAGAATGGTAATGACACACTCGATGGTAGCTCAGGTCAAGACCAACTGTTTGGTCTTGGTGGTAATGACCAACTGTTTGGTCGCGCAGGTAATGATGTACTGATTGGCATTGGACCTTTTTTTGAGAATGAATTTGACAGCCTGACCGGTGGCGGTGGGGCAGATATATTTGTCATTGGTCTGGCCCAGGGCCCCTTTGGCTACAGCGGACCTGACCATGCTATAATTCGCGATTTTTTCTCGTCAGACGGTGACAGAATTGCGGTCCAAGGTAGCGTCTCAGATTACCGATTTGTGTCTAACCAAAATGTTTCTGGTAATGCAGCAAACGATACGCAAATATTCAAAGGCAATGACCTATTTGCCATTGTTAACGACAGATTGGTGTCGAGCTCTAACTTGTTTACCAATACAGGCAATAACCTCTTCTAGGCTGGCGATCGCAAATCAATTAAAACCTTACTGATTGGATCGCAATCCTATTTGAGAGGTGCATTACTCGCAGGCTAACTGGAATTTCTCCCTATGGGGGAAGTTCCGATTAAAAAGAGTCAAAAATTATCGATCGAAGATGTCGATCTACCGAGTCGGAGTTGAGAGCCTCCGCGCTTTTAGCCCGAGGGTGAAAACAAGAGAAAGACTTTTGTAGTTATGCACATCCAACAAGTTCCCAAACTCGCAAACTTTTAAGGTGGGGGAATTTCCGGCGAGGGGGAAGGCGCGGGAATCTCCGCAGGAGTTGGTTCTGGCGACGGCGCGGGAATCTCCGCAGGAGTTGGTTCTGGCGACGGCGAGGGACTCTCAGCACCGGGCGAGGGACTCTCACTCTCAGCACCGGGCGAGGGACTCTCAGCACCGGAGGAGGGAATATCGGCACCGGGGGAGGGAATATCCGCAGGAGTTGGGGCGGTAGTTTCCGGCGGTGGCGGCAGTTGTTCGGGATCGGGGTTCTGGTTTTGGAGGCTGCGCACCCACAAACCTAAACCCGCGAAGACTAGCATCAGCCCCAACAGCCCCACCAGGGGCAGCCAAAGCTTGGGCTTCGGTTTTTGAACTGGTTCCGGGGCGGGGGCAGTTTCGGGGTACAGCAACTGTTTGGAGGATTCAGAAAGCTGAGATTCTGGCATCCTCCCGGTTTTCTGGAGGGATGCAGATCCTGACATCGGCAGCGACACCGAAGCTGCTGACACCGGCGCTGACACTGGCGCTGACGCCACCGCCGGATCGAACAGTACCAATCTCTCCGGCGACATCCGACAGTGAGTCGCTACCACAGAGGTGTTGTCGTAACCGTTTTTCTCGTTGGCGAGACGAATCCAAGACTGAACCGCGGCTTCCAAAGACATTTTGCCCTCAAGCACCTCTGGGCCGTAATTCTCCCAAGATTTCTCTACCCAGTCGTTGTCGCTCAAACCGTCGGAGCACAGCAGCAGTAAGCCTTCCTCTTCGACAATAAATCGGTGAATCGTCGGGCGCAGGAAATCGCCGTCCCGCGTACCCAAAGCTTGAGTCAGGGCTCCTGCATCCGATCGCAGTTGAGTTTCCCAGTATAAACTGTGTCCTAGCTGTACTTCCCTTGAGGCTACGTCGTCGTCCACAGTCAGCCGCTGACAGTAATTTTTGCCAATCCAATAAGCGCGGCTGTCTCCAACATTGACTAAATAAAGTTCGTGGCTGTTATTCGAGGGCAAATCCTCGGAAATTTTCACTTTTTGAGGCAACTGGAGGGCCATCACTAAAGTCGTCCCCATCCGCTGCCGCAACTCTTTTCCCTGCTCGTTATTTTGAGCGGAAATCACATTATTCACAACTCTCACTATTTCTTCGAGTTGCTTGATGACCATTGTTGGCGTCATCAACTCTTCTTGTTGAGTGATTTCTGAGAGCAAATTTTGGATTAAAGCTTTCAGGGACTGCACGGCTAATTGACTGGCAACTTCTCCTCCTTCGTGACCTCCAACCCCGTCGCAAACCATTGTCAAGTAAGGAATTAGTTTGTCGCCACCTGAAGTTTTGCTAGATTGAAAATCAGCAGCAGTCGGATAGCAACTGTCTTCATTTTGGGAGCGCTGCGGCCCCGTATCGGTCATGCCGACTACTTCTAAGTGCAGAGGCAATTTAGCGGCTTGTTCTAATAGTAAATCGTTTAGTTCCAGGGCGATCGCGTCGAAATTCATGCTGCTGCGGCGCATAAACTGACAAATCTCTCCGAGTTTCGGCTGCACCTCGGGTTGCGCTGATTCCACCAAACCTGACCACACATCTCCCAAATCCCGCAGCGTCGGCACAAAATTGCCGGCGTGCAGTTCCAGCAGGCGTACCCGCCAACCTTCCACCCGCAAATTTTCCGGTACCAGCAAACTCGAAGCGACTCCCTGTTCCGACAGCGGTATCCACAGTTGGAGCATTTGCCACAGCCAGTAAACTTGGCGCGCGGCGCTTGTCCCAGACCAAGATTCTAAAATAGAAGGATACAAGCGACCGAAATTATTGATGGGCACATTTTCCAACAACAGCACCTCTGCCGCTTCCGGTGCTTCCCCCAGCGAACAAAAACCGTATACTTCCGGCGTATGCAGCCGTTGGGGATACAAATGCAGGTAAGGCATAATCGTATCCGGCAGTTGTTCCGGGACGCTCGGAGGCAAAGCTGGACGGCTGTCGAGCCAGATTTGGGGTGCAATGACAAAGTATCGATCGGCTATTACCTTACCCGCCGGCACTTCCTCGGCTGCTTGCCCTACCGCCCACACGTAGCGATAAATTAAATCGGTTTCGCAAGCTGCACAGTGCTGGCGGCCAAAGGTATTGCGGGGCTCGGCACAGCTAAGATTCGGGCAATAAATGGGTTCGGAGAAACTGCTGATCATATCGAAATAGTTTGTGTAAAAAGATTCTGAAGATATATGATTCGCCAGCCCAAATTCATGAGCTTGAGAATAAACTGATTTTAGCCCCTATCAATTTCTTAACTGCCTTTGGGCCCCTAGAAATTGTAGTTTCTGCCAGTCTGCACCGACTAAAATTGTAATTTAAGTTACTAAACTCTGACTTCGAGTAGGATGGAGGCCTCAACCTGGTAAGGCTGCGCGACAAATCGCTCTGAGGGCGCGCAAGTGGCAAACCCTTGCACAGTCAGTTGTTTGCAATTGTTAAATCTTAAATTTCCAATCTAAGATCTAAATAGTATCACCTATTCTTTTTATGATCTGGACTCCCACGCTCCTTTGGCTGCTAGCTGGGTCTTTGCTCTGTTTGGCAGAGCTATTTCTCCCGACTGCTTTTGTCGCTTTTATGATGGGACTGAGCGCCTTCGCTGTAGCTGGATGCTCTCTAGTTCTACCTTACGTTAATTTACAAATATTCCTGTGGATGGTATTCTCGACAGTTTTTGTGCTGCTGTCCCGGCGGTTGATACCAAAAGGCAAGGCAAGGGCGATCGCAGATTCTCAGGAAGCAAAAACTTTAACAGAAATTCCCCCCGGAGAAGCCGGCCGAGTCATTTATGAGGGGAATTCTTGGCAAGCTCGCTGCGAAGACACCAAGGCCACTATCCCCCCCAACCAAAACGTAATTGTCGTGGGACGAAAAGGCACTACTCTGATAGTTTTGCCAGAACATTTATTGCATTCTTAAACAAAATGCGTAATTAATCACAGACAATTAGTAGTTAGTCATTAGTCATTAGTCATTGGTTATTAGTCAGTAGTCATTAGTCATTAGTCATTAGTCCACAAACAGTCAACAGTTAACAGTTAACAGTTAACAGTCAACAGTCAACAGTCAACAGTCAACATTTATAGGAGGCGACCGTGGAACAATTTTTTTTACTTGTATTTTTAGCACTAGGCGGGTCAGCCCTCGCAGGTTCCGTCAAGATTATCAATCAGGGAAATGAAGCGCTGGTGGAAACTTTAGGTAAATACAGCGGCAAAAAACTGGAACCAGGTTTGAATTTTGTCAAGCCGTTTCTCGATCGCGTCGTTTACGAGCAAACAATTCGGGAAAAAGTCTTAGATATTCCCCCGCAAGCTTGTATTACCCGGGATAACGTTTCTATCACAGTTGATGCTGTGGTTTACTGGCGGATTGTAGACTTGGAAAAAGCCTGTTACAAAGTAGAAAATCTCCAGTCAGCAATGGTAAATATGGTGCTGACTCAAATTCGCGCCGAAATGGGTCAACTGGATCTCGAACAAACCTTTACTGCTCGTTCTCAAATTAATGAAATCTTGCTCAGAGATTTAGATATTGTTACCGATCCTTGGGGAGTGAAAGTAACGCGGGTAGAATTGCGCGATATTATCCCTTCTAAAACTGTACAGGAATCGATGGAATTGCAGATGGCAGCCGATCGACGGAAGCGGGCGGCAATTCTGACATCCGAGGGCGAACGCGAGTCAGCAGTTAACAGCGCCAAAGGTAAAGCTGAAGCGCAAGTTCTGGATGCGGAAGCCCGCCAAAAAGCGACTATTTTGGAGGCGGAAGCTCAACAAAAGGCGATCGTCCTGAAAGCTCAAGCAGAACGCCAAAGTCAGGTTTTGAAAGCTCAAGCTACTTCGGAGGCTTTGCAAATAATCGGCAAAACTCTCCAAACTGACCCCAATGCCGGCGAAGCTTTACAATTTTTGTTAGCTCAAAACTATCTGGATATGGGTCAAAAAATTGGCACCAGCGACAGCAGCAAGGTGATGTTTATGGACCCGCGCAGCATTCCCGCTACGATGGAGGGATTGCGATCGATTGTTGGGGAAAGTAATAAGGCTGATTAGCCAGTTGGCAGTTGGCAGTTGACTGTTAACTGCTGACTGTTGTGATTAACTATTACCTATTACCAAATTTAAGATTCTTGAGCCAAAGTACACCGATCGCACAATCCGAAAAACTCTAAAGTGTGATAATAAATCTTGAAAGAATGAGATTGTTGCAGTTGGCTTTCTAAGTGGTGAACCGGGCATTCGTCGATCGTAATTGACGCGCCGCATTCCAGACAAGTTAGGTGGTGTTGATCTTGGTGGGCGGCACCGTAGAGAGACTCGCCACTAGCGAGGGTTCTGACGTGAACGAACCCCTCTCGCTTTAAACCGTCGAGGGAGCGGTAAACGGTTGCTAAGCCCATGCTTTGGTCGCTGTTACGCAGTTCTAAGTAGATATCTTGCGCTGAGAGCGATCGATTCAGGACTTTGAGCAAGTTTAAAATACGCTCCTGACTGCGGGTGTGGTTGGTTCTCATAATTTTTTTCTCGAATCTGCTGGAATCAAATTTGTCCCTATTTCTAGGCTATCTCACTTGGGGGAGTTAAATGGCGATCGGCGCGCTGCTCGGTTGTAGAATAAAATGGCGCTAACTTTCACATCACCTACCGCAACATTCCCGTGACTCAGAAATATCTTGCCCAAATCTATGTTACCCTCCGCCCTTCGGTTTTAGACCCCGCCGGCACTGCCGTACAGTCTGGTTTGCAACACATGGGATACGACAATGTTGAGCGCGTGCGTATCGGGAAATACGTTGAATTGACGCTGACTGCTGCTGGTGAGTCGGAGGCCCGCGAACAACTCGATCGCGTTTGCGACCAACTTTTGGCGAATCCAGTTATTGAAAATTATCGCTTTGATTTGACTGAAATTCCTGTTGCTGTGGAGACAGCGGCGACATAAATGCGATCGCCCCTAGGGTGTTTTTAAACCCGGAGATCCCCCCTAACCCCCCTTAATAAGGGGGGGACAAGAGGGTTCTCAAAGTCTTTGTTAAAAAGCGGGGACAAGAGCATTCAAAGTCTCTGTTAAAAACGCGGGAACTCGGAACACTCAAAGTCCCCCTTCTTAAGAGGAATTTAGGGGTATCTAAACTTTGATACAAGCGAGAGAAACATAAGATTTTAGTCTTAAGTTGACACCTCTTCCTTCTTCCTTCTTCCCTCTTCCTTCTTCCTTCTTCCTTCTTCCCTCTTCCTTCTTCCTTCAGCTTATGAAATTTGGAGTTATTGTTTTTCCGGGTTCAAATTGCGATCGCGATGTGGTGTGGGTGACTCAAGGGTTACTACACCAACCGACGCGGATGATTTGGCACGAAGATACCGATATTTCGGATATTGATGTCATTGTAATTCCCGGTGGTTTCAGTTACGGAGATTATTTGCGGTGCGGCGCGATCGCCCGTTTTTCTCCGGCGATGCGGGCTACTGCGGAACACGCGAAACAAGGAAAGCTTGTATTGGGCATCTGCAACGGTTTTCAGGTGTTGACTGAAGCTGGTTTGTTGCCCGGTGCTCTGGTGCGGAATGCGGGATTGAATTTTATTTGCGATCGCGCTTCTTTGAAAGTTGTACGGGGTAATACTCGTTGGACTGCGGCTTATACTACGGGTGAAATCATCGATTTGCCGATCGCCCACGGTGAAGGCAATTATTATGCTGATGCGGATACATTAGCAGAGTTAGAAGATCACAATCAAGTGCTGTTTCGCTACTGCACAGAGGCGGGCAAAATTAGCGATGCTGGCAATCCCAACGGTTCGTTAAATAATATTGCCGGCATTTGCAATCGCCAAGGCAATGTGTTAGGAATGATGCCGCATCCAGAACGGGCATCCGATCCGATGTTGGGCGAAACTGATGGGGTGAAATTGTTTCAAAGCTTGCTGATGGCAACTGTTGCTGCTGTTTTGTAGTTGATATTTGCCTCGGATTTTATGAACAGGCAAGATGCCTGTTCCACAGTAGATTAAATTTGTTGTGGGGTGGGCATCTTGCCCGCCCAAAATGAACAGCCAAGATGCCTGTTCCACAAAACATCAAGTTTGTTGTGGGGTGGGCATCTTGCCCGCCCAAAAAATGAACAGCCAAGATGCCTGTTCCACAATACATCAAGTTTCTTGTGGGGTGGGCATCTTGCCCGCCCAAAAAATACAATTTAGATTCGGGACAGCTTACCAACTTTTGAAAAGAAGAATATTTATTTTATGCCACTAATCGACTTAGCTAATTTTAAAACTAGGGTTATTGGATGCAGTGCGGTGATGGCGGTCGGGCAACTTATTTCAAATGCGATCGCCAATCCAGCAACTCAAGCAGCAGCGGGTATGATGGGCGGCCCGATCGCACTTGGGGGAGTTTCTATTTTAGCAGCGATTGCTGGTAGTATCGCTGAGACTATGGCCGCTGATGAACTGGCAAATCGGATGACGGAAGGGTTGAGTAAAAATCCGAGGATTCTCGATAATCACGATTTGATTAAGGCGGCGGGTGAGGCGATCGGCTATATTTTGAGAGAGGTTGCGAAGTCCGATCGCCTAATTGCGATCGCCGAAACCAAAAATTTGCCTTATCCAGAAACAGCACTCAGTCAATTAGCCGAGAAAACTCCTGAATACTGGCTGGATATTAACACGAATACAGCCGACTTGTCAAGGGGTTTAAATATTTCCGAAGACCAGTTAGCCAAGATTTTTTCTGTGGATGCCGAGGAGTTCGATCGAGTTACCGGATTGACAGCGACAGATTGGGCAACTTTCCTCAACGAATTCGCGGCCAGCGAGGGCAAATCCTTCGATGCGGAAATCGTGGAATTTGTCGCGGACAAGCTGTACGCAGCATTCCCGAAAGCGTACCGCGAAGTGCTGAAACTGGATGCGGCGAATGGAGGAGAAAAGTTTGCCGCGATGCTGTCAACAGTTCGGACATATTTTGGGAGAGTCAGGCTCTGAGAGAGCCGTATTCTAGGAGTTTTCGGTAGTTTGGATTT
>NZ_JAUBPO010000068.1:0-6173 GCF_036700785.1 Microcoleus sp. S28C3
TGCAATGAATGATGAATACATGATGCTTCTTCTCAAATCCTTTTGTCAAGACTGATTGAGATGCTCTTACCCTGCTAAATTACCCTAACCCTGCATTCCAATCCGCAGGGGATATCACATTATTGAGCAATGGCACTGTTTCCGGTGATGCTCACTTCGCTGCGCGCGGTAATTTTTCTATTCTCACATTGTCTGGCGATCGCGGCAGGTTTGTGAGTTTGTACGACCCGATTATTAGCTCCGAGGGAGATGTGAGATTTGGGGATTATACTGGAACCTCACTTAAGGTAGAAGCCAAAGGGGCGATCGCGGCGGGAGATATTACCATCACTGGGCCAGATACTACTTTGTTGGGTTCCGCCGATCCAGATACGGCAGTGCTTTCAGGTAGTGCAGCTTTAATTCTGCGATCGGGCGTTTCGACTCTGGCGAATGCTGCGAATCTGCCGCCGAATGTCACCGCAGGGGAGACATTTTTTGCTTCGCCGGGTGTTGCTTCGGGCAATAGCATCGGAGTGGGAGCGATTTCGACATTAGGCGGGCCTGTGATTTTGGAGTCGGGAGGGGACATTGCGCTGGATGCGATCGCCACTTCTGGCGGTAATATTACTCTCAAAGCTGCCAGCGACATCGCCGTTACAGGCACTCTTCAGTCTACTGGCGGCAGTATTGACCTCACGGCTGGCAATCTTCTCACAGTCAGCGGCACTTTTACAGATAGTAACGGTGTAAATGCGAGCATTTCCAGCGCTAATAATGGCATCGGTGGCGGCGCGATTACTCTTCGCCACGCGGGGAGCACGATTACACCTTTTATTGTCGGCGATGCGACAACGAATGGGACGGCGGGAGCCATTACATCAGGTTCCGAAACAATTTCGCCGCAGTTCGCGGTGTCGGTGCCGCCTAGCACTTACACTCAGGGCAATATTGCGATCGTTACTTCCGCGCCATCTCCAACGCCGGAACCGACACCATCTCCAACGCCGGAACCGACACCATCGCCAAGCCCAGAACCGACACCATCGCCAACGCCGGAACCAACGCCATCTCCAACACCACAACCGACACCATCTCCAACACCACAACCGACACCATCTCCAACACCATCTCCAACACCACAACCAACCCCATCTCCAACACCGCAACCGACACCATCTCCAACCCCACAACCGACACCATCTCCAACACCACAACCAACCCCATCTCCAACACCGCAACCAACACCACAACCAACGCCGGAACCGACACCACCACCAACACCATCTCCAACATCACTACCAACACCATCTCCAACATTACCAACACCATCTCCAACACCGGAACCCGCGCCATCTCCAATATCAGAACAAACGACATTACCCGATATTTCAATTACCAATACGATCGCCCAATCTGGCAACCTAAATAGCATTAATAGAATTGAATCTCTTTTTAACTACAGATCCGATTGGGTAAACGAAGTTGTGCAAACGGCATCGCCTCTAAGTAGAATTAGCCTTAGCGATATCACACGACTGATAAATAAAGGCGATATCCCTCAAGCCAGTTTCTTTATCGATATCTTCTATAGCGAACAAGTGGGATCATACGTCAACCAGGAAATCAGGCGGGATTTGCAATCTTTTACGGCCATACAACAAAGAACTAGAGCGATCGCTAGCCAAACTGGTAAAAAACCAGCCATTATTTACGCCTTAGCCCGCCCAGAACAATTAGACCTAATCATTGTCCCCCCTACAGGCATCCCAATTCACAAAAGCATCCCCGCCGCCCGGCGCAAAACTTTGATGCAAGTCGCCGCCAATTTCAGAGATGAACTCCTTAATCCCAGAAAACGCAATACTCAGAGCTATTTGCCAGCATCCCAGCAACTTTACCAGTGGATAATTGCACCCTTGGAAGCTGATTTGAAAGCTCAGGGCATCGATACGCTAGTTTTTAGTATGGATGCGGGGTTGCGATCGCTTCCCTTAGCCGCCCTCCATGACGGTTCTCAATTTCTAGTAGAAAAATACAGCATCGGACTCATTCCCAGCGTCAACTTAACCGATACTAGCTATGAAAGTGTTAAAAATGCTGAAGTTTTAGCAATGGGAGCCTCGCAATTTACCAATAACCAACCATTACCAGCAGTGCCTGCAGAACTTAATGCTATTGCCTCCGAATGGAAAGGTGAATCCTTCCTCAACCAAACCTTTACTCTCAACAATCTTAGGTCGCAGGGCAAAGACAGGGCCTATCGGATTATTCACCTCGCCACTCACGGAGAGTTTAAGTCAGGATCGCCGAGCAATTCTTACATTCAGTTATCAGATAGCAGGTTAACACTCGATCGCGTGCGCGAACTAGGGTGGAATCAGCCGCCTAAAGTTGAGCTATTGGTGTTGAGCGCTTGCAAAACTGCTGTGGGTGATGATGACACCGAATTAGGTTTTGCCGGGTTAGCTGTGCAAGCGGGGGTGAAGTCTGTTTTGGCGAGTCTTTGGTACGTCAGCGATGAAGGTACTTTAGGGTTAATGGCTGAATTTTACCATAACTTGAAAGTTGCGCCGATTAAAGCTGAAGCTTTGCGGCAGGCTCAAATTGCTATGATCAAAGGTCAAGTTCGCATTGAAAATGGTCGTTTAATTTTGTCAAACTTAAATAAGGAGTTAGAATTACCGCCAGAATTAGCTCAACTGACTAATGAAAGTCTCTCCCATCCTTATTATTGGTCTGCCTTCACGATGATTGGGAGTCCTTGGTAATGTCATTGTGAGGGAAGCGAAGCAATCTCAAAACCTGGCGATTGCTTCGTTCCTTGCAATGACAGAAAATTGCTTTCTTGCTCGTAATGACATAGTATAAAGTGCATAAATACTCACAAAGTCATTCGAGCGAAGCGAAGCAATCGCAATGATTTTAGGCGTGACTCGCAATCAGATGCTAGTAAGTGCATAAGTGCTATTTGAGTGATACATATAAACTTTGAAAAGTAAAGAGGTTGCATAATGATACAGCAAAAATTTGTTTCAACTCTAGTTTTTATTGACTCAAATGTTGAAGATTACCAGAGTTTAATTAGAGGCGTTTCCCCAAATGCTCAAGTAATTATCCTAGATGAAACGCGGGATGGCATTGAGCAAATTACCGAAAGGTTAGCAATTGAAAAAAATATAGAAGCAATTCACATCATCTCTCACGGTAGTCCAGGTGCGGTACATCTCGGTGCAAATACACTTAATAGCAGCAATATAGAAAGTTTCAGCCCTCAACTCAAACAGTGGCGCAAAGCATTAACAAATGGTGCAGATATTCTCCTTTATGGGTGTAATGTCGCCGCCGATGTATCGGTGAAAATTGACAGCCTCGACATTTCCCACATTCCCCACATTCACCACATCCGCCAGGGGTTAAAACCCCTGTCTCATAGCTTAAGTCGGTTGAAACCGACTGAAGACAATCAAGACAATTCATTTATTCAGTCTTCGAGCGAGGACTTTCGCTATCAGACGGAGGTTTTAACCCCCGACGGGACTGGTGTTAAACCGACTGGTGTTAAGCCCACAAAACCTAACCAATTTCTCCAACGCCTGAGTGAATTAACAGGTGCCGACATCGCTGCCTCTGCTAACCCCACCGGCAATGCCGCACTAGGGGGAGACTGGGAACTGGAAGTACACATCGGTAAAATTGACGCGCCTCTAGCCTTCACTGAAGCTGCAAGACTTGATTTCGCATCAGTCTTGGCGGCGGGTGACTTAGATCCCACATTCGGTACTGGCGGCAAAGTTACTACTGATTTTAACGGGAATACTGACTGGATCAATGCAGCCGAGCTCCAAAGTGACGGCAAAATCGTCGTGGCAGGGTATGCCAAGAATGGCACTTATAATGACTTTGCCCTAGCCCGCTACAATGCTGACGGCACACTTGATACCAACTTCAACACCACTGGCAAAGTCACTACAGATTTTAACAGCTTCGACGACACGGGTAATGCCGCTTTGATCCAAAGTGACGGCAAAATCGTCGTGGCGGGAGTTGCCAAGAATGGTACTTATACTGACTTTGCCTTAGCCCGTTACAACAGCAACGGCTCTCTGGATACCAGCTTCAACATCACTGGCAAAGTCACTACAGATTTTAACAGCTTCGACGACACTGGTAAGGCCACCTTTATCCAGCCTGACGGCAAAATCGTCGTGGCAGGGTATGCCAAGAATGGCACTTATAATGACTTTGCCCTAGCCCGCTACAATGCTGACGGCACACTTGATACCAGCTTCAACACCACTGGCAAAGTCACTACTGATTTTAATGGCAACAACGACTTCGGCTCTGGGGTCTTCATCCAACCTGACGGCAAAATTATCGTAACGGGGGTTGCTTATAATGGCAGTAACTATGACTCTGCTCTAGCCCGCTACAATGCTGACGGCACTCTCGATACCAACTTCGGTACTGGCGGTAAAGTCACGGCTGATTTTAATGGCTTAAACAACGACGACAGTGCCACAGCCGTTTTCATCCAAAGTGATGACAAAATTGTTGTGGCGGGGTATGCCAATAGCGGCAGCGGTAGTGATAACTTTTCCTTAGCCCGTTACAACAGTAACGGCACACTCGATACCAACTTCGGTACTGGCGGCAAAATCACTACTGATTTTTACGGTAGCTTTGACTACGGCGTAGTCACCGACCTCCAGAGTGACGGCAAAATTGTCGTAGCAGGGTCTGCCAATAATGGTGGCAGCAGCTATGACCTTGCCCTAGCCCGTTACAACAGTAACGGCACACTCGATAGCAATTTCGGTACTGGCGGCAAAGTCACTACTGATTTTTACAGTGCTTCCGACGGTACCGGTGGCTTGTCAATCCAGAATGACGGCAAAATTCTCCTGGCGGGGAATGCAACTAATGGCAGCTATACTGACTTTGCCCTAGCCCGCTACGGGACTCCTGATATTGCGATAACTTCACCCACAATCGCCGCTGCTAATGTTATCTCCGGTACTCTTAACCAGCCGCTATATCAATTAAATTTAGCCGTAACGGGTGTTAATACCCAATTCACCGGTTTAACTGCTACCACCGACGGCGCTTATCAAACTTCTGACATTGCCACCAATGGCTTCAAACTCTGGTATTCCACTGATAATCTCTTGGATGCCAGCGATACTGTTTTGAAAACTCTGCCATCTGTCGCTACTGGTAGTAACTTAGCTTTTACAGGACTTTCTCAACCTATCAATGCTGGCACAACAGGCTATTTATTCCTTACAGCCGACATAGCAACTGGTGCTACTGATGGAAATACAATTAACATTCTTCCACCCACTTTAGCCAACATTACTTTTACAGAGGGAAACAAAAGTGGAACGCCGACAGCTAGCAGGTTACAGACTATTGTTACTCCTCCTACGGTAACATCCATCGTTCGCGCTAACCCCAATCCCACTAATTTATCTAGCCTGAATTACACCGTAACTTTTAATAAGACTGTAACGGGAGTTGACAGCGGAGATTTTGCTCTTGTAGCTACAGGCATCACTGGTACAAGCATAGCTGGAGTCACGGGTAGCGGCAACACTTATACTGTCAGCGTCAATGCGGGTACTGGCAGCGGTACTTTAGGGTTAAATTTAGTAGATGATGACAGCATTAATACCTCTGGCATACCGCTGGGCGGTACTGGTACTGCCAATGGCAATTTGACAGGAGAAGTTTACAGCATCGATCAAACATTGCCCACTGCTAGTCTCACTCCTATTGCTGATATTACGACAGCAGGCGGTACAACACAGACTTTTACTGTTACTTTCAGCGACGATAATGCCATAGATGTTAGCAGTTTGGATAGTTCGGACTTTCTAGTAAATTGGTCAGGTGGTACAATTCCTGCTGCATTTGTCAGCGTCGATACTAACAGTAACGGTACACCTCGCACGGCTACTTATTCCCTGACTCCGCCTGGGGGGACTTGGGATGATACAGATAATGGCAGTTACGCTGTTAATTTGCAAGCATCGCAAGTAAAAGATACTTTTGGCAATCAAGTTGTAGGTAGCAATTTAGGCAGTTTTACTGTTAACATTGCCACGCCAACACCGACTCCAACGCCAACACCGACTCCAACAACGCCAACTCCGACTCCGACAACAACTCCGACTCCCACGCCAACTCCGACT
>NZ_JAUBPO010000068.1:6273-43850 GCF_036700785.1 Microcoleus sp. S28C3
CCCACGCCAACTCCGACTCCGACAACAACTCCGACTCCCACGCCAACTCCGACTCCGACAACAACTCCGACTCCGACAACAACTCCGACTCCAACTCCCACGCCAACTCCGACTCCCACGCCAACTCCGACTCCGACAACAACTCCGACTCCCACGCCAACTCCGACTCCGACAACAACTCCGACTCCGACTCCCACGCCAACTCCGACTCCCACGCCAACTCCGACTCCGACAACAACTCCGACTCCGACAACAACTCCGACTCCCACGCCAACTCCGACAATAACTCCAACTCCGACAACAACTCCGACTCCAACTCCGACAATAACTCCAACTCCGACTCCGACAATAACTCCAACTCCGACTCCAACTCCAACTCCGACTCCGGCAACAACACCGACTCCGGCAACAACACCGACTCCCCCAACAACTTCAGGTACTCCCGCTGTCATTTTCATTCAACCACTTGGCAGTACCGAGGTACTCGAAAGCTTGGGCAGCGATATATACAAAGTGCGACTAAATACTCAGCCAACTGCTAATGTCACCGTCGCCATTACCCCTGAAACTGAAGTTACTGTCAGCCTACCTGTCCTTACTTTTACTCCCGCCAATTGGAATGTCGCTCAAACGGTAACGGTGACTGCGGTTGACGATGCGGTTGTTGAGGGCGATCGTCTCAGCCCAATTAACCACACCACTACCAGCAATGACACATTGTATAATAATCTCGTCGCCCCTCTCACAGTCAATATCAGCGATAACGATAACTTAGGCGATGTCACAACCTTGTTGAAAAAGTCAGTAATCGGTTTGACAGACAAGGACGATCGCCTCACAGGATCGGCATTGAATGACATTATCCACGCACGCCCCGGCAATGACTATCTTCATGGCAAAGCAGGAGATGACTTGCTTTACGGACAAAAAGGTGATGACGGTATCAGCGGCGGTGACGGCAATGACTTTATTTTTGGCGGTAAGGGGATTGACTTCATTAGTGGCGATCGCGGTATTGACTTGATTTATGGAGGAAAGGAAAACGATCGCATTTACAGCGGCGATGGCGACGATATATTGTTTGGCGACGGGGGCAATGATTACTTATTTGGAGAAATTGGTGCCGACACTCTCACAGGCGGATTGGGTTTTGATGTGTTTGGCCTCGCGATCGATACTGGTGGAACAGACTTAGCGGCTGCTGATGTGATTGCTGATTTTACCCTCAGTCAAGACAAAATTGATTTAATTAGCCCCCTTGCTTTTAGCCAGTTAAATATTTTTCAAGGAACCGACGCTTTTGTTAGCGATACTATAATTCAGTATCAGGTAACAGGGGAATATTTAGCTGTCTTGAAAGGAGTCACTGCCAGCAGTATTGTTCAGGCAGTAACTTTTTAGACTTCGTATGTTGTTGCGCTAAAGCGCTTTAGCGCAACAACATACCTACCCCATTTCGAGCGCCTAGTTTGTAGGGTGTCTCAGCAGTCGAGCGCACTTTTGCTTTGATTGTCAGGTATATAGCAATCCTCCCATCATTTGTGAATTTCTTACGGACTCCCCGCGAGTTCGGGGAGGGTTGGGGTGGGGTAAAAAATTTACGACTCCTGCAAGGATCGCTATAGCAACCGCTTAATTTAAATTGTGTAGCCTGTCTTTGATTTTTTTGCGAGTCCCCAATGCAGACTGACAGCGTTCCCAATAAATTTTAGCAACGCGATCGCCCTGATTCTGACGCCAACACTCTGAAAACAGCCACGCGGCTTCAGCCACATTCCCTTCTGAGTAAATCGCCCTAGCTTCTGCAAACAATTTCAGCGTAGCTAACTTGCCCTCTTTCATTGCTAGCGGGTCAGCATCAAACACCTCATAAACCGTTACTGCTTCGGATTTTCCCTTGACTTTTACCGTGTCGAGAGTGCGGATTCCGTACTGGGATGGATTTTTTAGGCGCGAGTAAGTTGGCTGGGTAATTAATAGAGACACCCCATAATTTTTCGTCAAACTTTCCACGCGAGAAGCTAAATTCACCGCATCGCTGATGACTGTCCCGTCCATGCGATTTGGTCCGCCCACCGTTCCCAGCATCAAAGAACCCGTATTAATGCCAATTCCAATCTGAATCGGCGCACAGCCAGATTTAGCGCAGTATTCATTGTATTCAGCGAGACTGTGCAGCATAGCAATTCCCGCTTTCACCGCATGATCCGCCTCACCGCTAAACAGCGCCATAATCGCATCGCCAATATATTTGTCGATAAACCCCTTATTTTCATTAATGACGGGTTCCATGCGAGAAAGATAAGAATTGATAAATTTGAAATTATCCTCCGGCGTCATAGTTTCCGAAAGCGTGGTAAAATTGCGAATGTCGGAAAACAGCACAGACATTTCTAACTGCACTTGGTCGCCCAATTCCACATCAATGATGCTTGATTTCTCTAAAAACTGGAGGAATTGATGGGGGATGAAGCGCTCGTAAGCTTTGTTTAGTTGAGCCAGCCTGCTTTCATTTTCGCGTACTTCTGTATAAAGCTTAGAATTTTGAATTGAGATAGCCGCTTGTCCAGATAAAACTTTTAATATTTCCACTCTTTCTGGGGTAAAAGCTCCCGCTGTCAAATTATTTTCTAGGTAAACAATACTAATGATTTGAGATTGATTAATCAGCGGCACACATAAAATTGATTTGGGCTGATGCTTTCGGATGTGGCGGTCGTTGGTAAATTGTCCCGATCGCGCAGCATCATCCAATACCACGCTTTCTTGAGTGCGGCTCACATAATTGACAATTGCGGTAGAAAGTTCTTGACAGGTTTCAACGGGGATTGACTGCAACACGGTGACGAGTTCGTCATCGATTGTCCCTTCAGCTTCAATGAACAGTTGTCCCTGGCTTAACAAAATCAGATAACCCTTTTGCGCCCCTGCATTTTCCATCAAAATTTTCATCAAGCTAGACAGTAGCTTATCTAGCATAATTTCTCCAGAAATCGCCTGAGAAGCCTTCATTACTGCGGCGATATCTAGATGATTACCCGAACCAGTTGTTGTCATTGCTACGGTAGTTTGAGTGTTGTTCCTTCCCGGTTGAGTTACCGCGAATAAGTGGGGATATCGCGTTTCTAAATCCGTTACCTTAGCAGTGGCTCCCCATTCAACATAACAATAATACGCCTCAAATATGTAGGCTTGAGCAACTTTTGTTTTGCCCCATTCCCCGTAGAATTTGGCTGCTAGTTCGTTGGCAAGGGCTTCGTCATTAACATATTTGTTTTCTTTGGCTCCTTCAATTGCGCGATCGTACATTTCAATCGCCTCGGCTTTATTGCCCAACACCCGTTGCCGTTCTGCTTCCACTAAATACCATTTATGCAAATAATTCATCGGAGCATTTTGCGCCCACTGTTGCAGCGTGCTTTGATCGGTTTCCACTAAGGCAATAATTTCAGTTTGCTCAATTGCTGGCTGTGCGGGAAAAAGTGCCAGGTGCGTCAGGGCGGCATAAAAATGAAAAATTGGAACAAAAGTCGATCCAGATACTCCCATCAAATACTGTTTGACTTGGGTAATGTGGTCTAGGGCAGCCGTATAATTTCCATAGCAGTAAGCAAGCAGCAGTTTGAAGATGCAGGCACAAGCGATCGCCGTGAATTCATTATCCTCATAGTGCTTGGGAATCATCACCGTTTCATCGTAGGCAGAGCCTATTAACAAATCCGGCCGAATACGGGTTTCCCTCAAGTTTTGCACCGTCTGCTGAATCATATCCAAATAAACCCGAGCAGAAGATTGTTTTAACTGCGCCATGACAGCCCTGTAACTTGCTATTTCTGGTTCCCAAGTGTCTAGTTCTACCCCAGCGAATAAATAAGTATAAAAACAAATATATATGTTGTAGCCAGCGTCTACAAAGTCGCCTGTTTCCATGCCCAACCTATAGCCCTCTTTCAGCGTCGGTATCGTTGCCAAAAGAGCTTCTTGGCGATGCTGAATCCAACCACCAAACAAAAGCATAATTATAGACTTGAATTCGGGTACATTGAACCGATCGAGCAAGTTCAGTGCCAGTCGCCCAAAGCAATAACCGGTTTCCACCTCTTGTAAAAAGGCACAGAACACCATCCCGTGCATCGCATACCCCACCGTCGATGCGGGCGCATTCCCAAAGGAGAGCGATAAACTCACCATCGTGGAGCTCAGCAGGGGCAGCAAACCGGGCATTCCTTGGAAAACGGGTGGAAACAACATACCAGACAGTTGCATAGCTGCCTGAGTCTGTGGATTTGTCATCACAGGTAGGTCAACCAATTCCTCAATCTTTCTGTCGCCGAGGATGCCCGCAAGGGCTTGTAGCGCTTTGCCAATCTTGGCTTGATCGGGTTCGGCAGGGAGTTCAATCCCCAATTGTAAGAGTGCCTCTCTTGCTACTGCGATCGTTTCTAACACCTTGCTCTGGGCTGTCTGAGCGGCAATTTTAATTTCGTAAATTTTAACTCGATCTAAAATTGTTTGGGCTTCTTGCAAAACCAGTGCTGCCATGTGTTCCATACCATCAAAGTCACCATTCAAATAGGTAATTTCAGCAGCCGCAACATAGAGATTTAGCGCCAATTCATATTGAGTTTGCCAGCATTGAGGTGTCAGTAGCTCAATTCCCGTTTGTAGATAGATATTTGCCGCAGCGTAGGCGGTAGAACTTCTGGCTTTATGTCCCGCTTCTAAGTTGAGTTGGGCTAAGGCTGAGCGTTCACTTAATTGATCGATCAACTCAATTCCTTTATTTAAATGCCCTACAATATCAAATAGTTTTTCTTCTGTTTCAATGTCAGAAGAATTTTGTAGCAGTAACTGTCCGATTTTGAGATGAGTAGCTTGTTTTTGGTCGTCGGGAATCAATGAATAAGCCGCTTGCTGGACGCGATCGTGCAAGAACTTATAAGTTGGATTAGGAACAGACTGATTCGGGGAGATATCATCTGCTTGAATGAAGTTATAGCCTTCAGAAATCAGTAAAATGAGTCCTTCTTGCAAGGCTTTCCACAGCGCTGATGCCGTCGGTTCTGGTAGTTCTTCGTTGACTATTGCCAATGTCTCTAAATCAAACTGCGCCCCAATGCACGCGGCAAGTTTGAGAACATCCTGAGTTTCGGCAGGCAACTTCTGCAATTGCGCGGCCATAAACTCCACCACATCCGAGGCATCGGCAAATGTAACTCGATCGACATCGCACTGCCAATGCCGTACATCCCAGTCAAAGATAATTTGATCGTCTTCATACAACGACTTGAGGAATTGAGTAGAGAAAAAGGGATTTCCTTGGGTTTTTTGATAAACCAATTCTGTTAAGGGCCCGGCCAAGGATAAATTACAAATCAGCGTATCTGCTACCAACTGATTCAGATCTGCTAAACTCAACGGTTGCAGCGTAATAGTGTTCACCACTGCGCCAGACTTCACAATCTCATCCACCGTCAACATAAACGGATGAACAGGGGAGACTTCATTATCCCGATAAGCACCCAATACTAACAGATGCCCCGTATCCTCCATCAACAGTTGTAGCAATTTCAAAGATGCCGAATCCGCCCACTGCAAATCATCCAAAAATATAACTAAGGGATGTTCGGCAGTAGTAAATACTTGCACAAACTTTTGCATCAGCAGATTGAAGCGATTTTGCGATCCGCTCCCCGACAGTTCTAGCGCAGGACTTTGAGCGCCAATGATGCGTTCTAACTCAGGAATCACCTCAATTAGCACTTGCCCGCTATCGCCTACTGCTGTGAGAATCAGGGTTTTCCATATGTGTAACTGAGCGTCACTTTCTGATAATAATTCCCCCATTAATTCCCGAAATGCTTGCACAAATGCACTGAAGGGGATATTGCGTTGAAATTGGTCGTATTTGCCTTTAATAAAATAGCCGCGCTGTCTGGCGATCGGCTTGTGCACTTCGTTCACTACTGCGGTTTTACCAATCCCAGAAAAGCCAGCTACTAGCATCATTTCGGTACTAGCATTACGGACTCTTTCAAAGGCAGCTAATAGATTAAAAACTTCAGTTTCCCTGCCGTAGAGTTTTTCGGGAATCAGGAAACGATCCGTAATATCCCGCGTTCCCAATGCAAACTGATCGATATTACCCGTTGCTTGTAATTGAACGAAACAAGTGTCTAAATCATGCTTCAATCCCAATGCAGTTTGATAGCGGTTTTCTGCATTTTTTTCCATCATTTTACTGACAATTTGGGAGACAATTACGGGAATTTCGGGCTCGATTTGGTGTGGGGGTAATGGCTGTCTGGCAATGTGGCAGTGAACCAACTCTAAAGGATCTTCTGTTTCAAAAGGCAGCTTTCCTGTCAGCAATTCATAGAAGGTGACGCCGAGCGAGTAAAAGTCAGTGCGGTAATCGAGAGCGCGGTTCATCCTACCAGTTTGTTCCGGCGATATGTAAGCGAGAGTTCCTTCTAAAATGTTGGGGTTTTTCAAGCTCGGCGTTTCTCGCGTTAGCTGAGTAGAAATGCCAAAGTCGATAATTTTTATCTGCCCCGTCGCTGGATTGAATACTATATTAGAAGGGTTAATATCCTTGTGGATAATATTGGCGCTGTGAATTTGCCCTAAAGTTTCAGTGGTGGCAATAGCCAGGATCAGAAACTCCTTGAGGCTAAACTTTCGCTGCTGCATCCATATTTTCAAGGATTCCCCGCCAAAGTCCTCCACAAACATCACGAGGCTGTTTTGGTATTTTTGCAAGTCATAGACTTGCACGACTCCCGCCTCTTTCAGCTCTTGGGTGATGCGGTATTCGGTGCGGTAGCGCAGCAATTCTTGAGGTGTGGGGTAGCTCTCTTTGAGAAGTTTGAGGATGAGCGGTTGGTTATCTGCTTCCCGAATCGCCCGGTAAACCAGAGAGTTGGCACTTTCATAGAGAAGTGTCACGACGGCAATGCCTGGAATGGAGAGCATATTATTTTACTTCTAAAAAATAAAGCGAAATCAGAACGCACCGGGTTCGTTGTGTCGAGAATAGCGCTTTAGAAAGGAACAAATTATGTTTTTATAACACACTCTTAGTTTTTCGGCAGCGAAGTCGCTTTCAGGTAGTCTGGCATAGTAACGGTAAGGAGTTATAAGGTTACGTATCTAAGCCTTGTTCATTTTCACTTTCATGAATTTTCCCCGTTGCGGTTCTCCAAAACTCGTTAAAAATTGCCCTACCAACAGCGATCGGCAAAACTTTAAATGTAGATATTGTCACAGACAGTTTGTTCAAAACCCCAGACATCAAAGGATTTCAGAAGACACCCAAAAATTGATAGATCAGCTTTTATTAGAAAAATATCTTGAGCCGGGATTGTCAAAGTCATCGGGGTGCCGCCCCGCTGGTTGGAATACTATGTATTTTCAACAATTAGCATCAGTTCCCGGGCAATTTCAAGTAAAGTCAAAAAAAACAGGCAAGATAACGATCGAATGTGATGAAATGTCGTGGTTTGTAGGCTATAAGGGTAACAAACAGTGGAAAGAGCTGGCAATTGATGCCTTAACCAAAGAAATTCTAGGGGTGTAGATAGATAGTCTAGATCAAACTGGTGCTAGAGGTTTATGGGATTCCCTCCCAGCAGTTTACAGACAATGTGCCGTCTATTATACAGATTTTGGGGCCGCCTCTATAAAAGTTTTCCCTCGCCAGCGACACAAACCTGTCGGGAAAGATACGGGCCGAACTTGTGATATAACACCCTGAGGCAAAGGATATCTCACTATTGTAATAAAGAGTCTGTCCTCATCTAAAAAGCTCTCCAATCATGTGGGATATTCTGGTATTTATCCATCATTACAACGTTTTTTACCCTAAAAATATTGAGGATTTTTCCTTGCTATGCAGGGCTACCAGACTTTTTTCTAATGATTTTGGAGAGTAATTCCCCTACTTCCCCTTACCCTTCCCCGCAACAAACTGGCGCAACCGCAGTAAACTAGCCGTTTGCCCCAAATTCAGCGGCAGCAGCGACACTCCCTCCAACCGAGACTGCACCCAACCTTCGCCCCAATACCACTCATGAAATCCGTCAATTCCCTGACTCAATAACAGCCGGAGACAATTGTGCTCAGCAATATCAACGTGATGCTGAACTGTCACGGGGCCTAGCCAACTCGTAAAGGTCAAACCTTGAGCAAATTCTTCCGGCAAACCGCTAGACAACTGCTGCGGCCACAACCACTGCTGCAATTGACTCGGACGCAACAAGCTGTCTCTAATGGCTGTTTCGGAAGCTTCAAGTTCAATCCGCAGGTTGCTTTGTTGAAAGTTACCGAGCATAAGAATTTTAGATATAAGTGCAAGTAACTTTAATGTAACTTATTGGACTGCTTCCAACCTGTTGCGGGCGGGCAAGATGCCCACCCCACAAGCAGAAAATTCATTCTTCGCTTCACAGGCCGTCGGGCAGGTTCATGTCCGGGCGGGATCTGGGGCCCAACCCCTACTCCCCACAAACAGAAAATTCACTGTTTGTGGGGAGTAGGGGTTGGGCCTCTTCCACAAACAGTAGTACAAAATGTTCGATCGCACACCAGCGCACACCAGCGCACACCAGCGCACACCAGCGCACACCAGCGTCCATCCGCGTTCATCTGCGGTTAAAAATTTAAGATCTTCGATAGAAACGATCGCCCCAGACCCCATTTTCGTATCGAACTGTTAAGGTCTGTTTCATTTCATTGAAATCTCTCCCCCATACCCCCACCGCATCCAAACTCCGTGATACCATCACACCTGAGTAATGCCTATAGTAAAAAACTGGAGAGAAAAGCTTTGACACTAAGGGTTGCAGTAGTAGGTTCAGGCCCTGCGGGTTCTTCCGCCGCCGAAACACTGGTAAAAGCAGGCATCGAAACATACCTATTCGAGCGTAAATTAGACAATGCCAAACCCTGTGGCGGGGCAATTCCCCTGTGCATGGTCAGCGAATTTGACTTGCCGCAAAGCATCATAGACCGCCAAGTCAGAAAAATGAAAATGATCTCCCCCTCCAATGTCGAGGTGGACATCAATATTGAAAACGCCCACGAATACATCGGTATGTGCCGCCGCGAAGTGCTCGATGGCTTCATGCGCGATCGCGCCGCTTCCTTGGGTGCAAAACTGATTAACGGCACCGTTCACAAATTAGAAATTCCCGGCAACAATACAGACCCCTACACTCTCCACTATGCCGACCACTCCGACGGCAGCGCCATGGGAATTCAGAAAACTCTGAAAGTGGATTTGGTAATTGGGGCTGACGGCGCTAACTCCCGCGTAGCAAAGGCGATCGACGCTGGCGACTACAATTATGCGATCGCCTTCCAAGAACGCATCCGCCTGCCGGAAGATAAAATGGCTTACTACCACGACTTAGCGGAAATGTACGTCGGCGATGACGTATCTACCGACTTCTACGCTTGGGTGTTCCCCAAATACGACCACGTAGCCGTCGGCACCGGCACGATGAAAGTCAATCAAGCCAGTATCAAAAAGCTGCAAGCAGGCATCCGCGCCCGCGCTGCCAAAAAATTGATGGGCGGTGAGATTATTAAAGTGGAAGCTCACCCTATCCCGGAACATCCGCGTCCTCGCCGGGTTGTGGGCCGAGTTGCTCTCGTAGGCGACGCTGCAGGTTACGTTACCAAGTCTTCCGGCGAAGGTATCTATTTTGCCGCCAAGTCTGGCCGGATGTGCGCCGAAACTATTGTTGAGATTTCCAATAAAGGCGCGCGCATTCCGACAGAAGAGGAAATCAAGCTTTACCTGAAGCGGTGGGATAAAGCCTACGGCATTACTTACAAAGTTCTGGACATTTTGCAGCGCGTGTTCTACCGTTCCGATGCGACTCGCGAAGCTTTTGTGGAAATGTGTGCCGATCGCGACGTGCAGAAGCTCACATTCGATAGCTATTTGTATAAAACCGTGGTACCGGCTAATCCCTTCATTCAGATGAAGATTACCGCCAAAACCATTGGTAGCTTGTTGCGCGGCAATGCTTTAGCGCCTTAATTCCCTGGGTGTAAACGCACTTTGTATAAAAAAGCGGGCAGTCATAAAACTGCTCGCTTTTTTTAGATCTTACATAACAAATCGCGAAGGCGCTAAGGGCGCCAAGGAAGAGGAAGAAGATGAATTGTTAGTTCAAGTTCAATTGCACTAAGGTATCCGGTGCGAGGAAGTGGGAAATGTGATAAGCTCGCTCTTCTGTTTTTAGCAGGATTTTTTCGTAGAGGTAGCGCGTAGCTCGATCGCCCAAACTTTCTGCTTGTCCTGCTTGACGCCGCAGCAAACCTATAATAGCTTGCTCCGCAGTCAAATCGTGTTCCAGCATTTGGCGGCAAGAATACACGCCGTCTGGTTCCGGCTCGAAACAGCACAGTTCGGCTAACTTGCTAAAACCCGCTGCCGGTATGCCGCCCAACCCGTTCAACCGTTCGCCCAACTCGTGGACGCTATCTTGAGCTTCTCCGTAGCTTTCTTGAAAGAATTGGTGCAAGGAGTAAAATTCTGCCCCTTCCACCACAAAATGATGTTTTTGATATTGCAGGTATAAAGCCTGAAAACTCGCCAGCAGCGCGTTCATCCCTTCACAAACCGGTGCTGTGACTGAATGTTCCAACAAAATTGGGTTTTCAGCTATGTGGCCAAACGGTCTCAATGCACTCTGAGTCTCAGCCATGTGTGTTCTCCTCTCAATAGGCAGTTTTGTTGCCAATAGAGTCAGTGTAGCACTGTAAATTTACCAGTCAAGCAGGGTCTGCCTCGATAGTGGAAGATATTGTAGAGTATGAAATTTTTTTTCTAAACCTATTGAGAATAATTAGCAGTTGGGTTATGCTTTAAAAAGATCCTCGTTCTGAACGCTTCCTGAAAGTGGGGCGAACCTTCAGAAGGCAGAAAGCAGAAGGCAGAAGGCAGAATTTTTCAGGAAGGGCTTTTGACCATCCTTGACTTTCTTCTTAAATCTGGCTTTGAACTTTTGCCCGCTACCAGTCAGGGTAAAAATTAATGCAAATTATTACTGTTGTCAAAAAATGAATCCAGCAGATCCAGAATTAGAAGTTTGTGACATTGTGCAAGTTAGTTGGCTAGATAGGTGGCAAGTTTACAAACGCTTGCAAGAACTAGAAATTCCCTGCTGGTGTGCGGTTGACCAACCTTTGCGGGCAAAAGTCAACACTCTCAAACAAGCTGCTCAGTTAACGAGCGTGTTAAGGCAAGTCAGTGCCCCTCGGGGCGAACTGGTGCAGTGGCTGGAGTGCTGCTGGCAAATAAGCTAAAGGTAGAAAGAAGTTCGGCAACGAACAGCGTACAACATGGAACGGATGTAACCGATTTAAAGGAGTCATAACAATGTATAAATCTGGCAAGCAAGTTTCCGAATTCAGTTTAGAGGGAGAAATCCTCGGCCTGATTGTTGAAGATGGTTGCAAACTTAAATATTTGCGAATTAGCAGCGATCGGGGAGTAGAATATCTTGTTAAACTTTGCAAGGAATTGCGGTCATTTCTGTTACCTGTTTTGACGCCCGGGTTGAAAGTTCAAGTTGTAGGTGAGAAAGAACTCAATTTGAAAAACGGTAAAATAAAACTTAAAGCTCGCAGCCTCAAGCTGGCTCAGGGCAACGACGATCGATCGCCAGAACTGCTCGACTCCACCAATGGGCCTGTTGCTGTATTGACATCCGACGATCGCGCGATCGCCAAAAGCGAATTCACCTCTCCCACAGCAGGTCAAACTGTAAAAGCTCCGGCAAAAACCCAAACCAAAATATTAGTATGTCAAAAATCAGACTGCCAGAAGCGGGGCGCTGGAGGAGTCTGTAAAGCTTTAGAAAATGCTTTAAATTCGCGCGGTTTAGAAGACCAAGTGACCGTTCAGGGAACCGGATGTCTCAAACAGTGTAAAGCGGGCCCAAATATAGTTGTGATGCCGGACAAAACTCGCTACAGCCGCATTGCACCGGCAGAGGTTCCAGCAATCATTGACAAACATTTTGCAGTTGTTAAAGCTTAGGCGATCGCACGGATGCCGAAACAGTCACTTATACTATGTGAGATTAAAGAATTAAAAAATTGAGAATAACTTATTCTGTAGGGGGCGATCGCCCCCTACAGTTGCATCATTTTTTGAAACTGCTACTAGACATGGGGAAAAATCATTTTGATAGGACTCGCGGCGAAAAACTCACATCCCCAGGGCGGTGGTGGGCGCATCTTACGCCTTAATTTGAGTTCCGGTTGTATAGCGCAACCGCCAAAACGGTTAGGGCGTTCTTAATTGCTCAAACCCTTGATTTTATTCCTTCTTCCTTCTCTCTTCTTCCGACTTCCACCGGACTTCTTCATTCCCATATAGTTCGATCGCGCCACTCGATTCAGAGGCTATAGTCCCAAAAAACAGGAAACATGACAAAAACTATCACTTAGGGGCTTCCTTCTGGAGAAAGTATAAGGATAGACTGTATCTGAGACCCTGTGACTATTGGGATAAAAAGCCATGTCAGAAGCTGATCTTCGAGCCAATCAGCACCAACCGCACCCTGCTGTTCCATCCGATACCGAACCATTGCAGTCAAATTTTGCTGCTGCTGGGGGTTTTGAGCCGATCGCCCCCCATGCGACAGACACTCCCGCAAGAGTTCCCCAACAGCCAGAAGAAGACTGGCAAACAGTAGATTTTCCCAACGCGATCAGCGTAGATGCAATTCCCACAAAACCTGAAACAAAAAATTCGCCATCTCAGACACAGCCGACCGAGGCGGGCTCGCCCCCGATTTCAGATCATCTAAAAAATCTGCTTAGCAATGCGGAAGAGGCTAAGGGCAAAGGATCGACCCCAGTCACCCTAATGCAAGCGCTGCACGAATGCAACCGCGACCTTTTGCAGCGCCTCGCCCAGCTAGAAACAGCTCTCGAAGAGTCCCAAAACACCTTGCAGAACCGCGAAAGTTTGCTAGAACAGCGGACAGCAGAACTCGAAAATACTCAAGAACAATTGACGCGGCTGTTTGGCAAAGTGGAAATTTCCCATCAAACCCTCCAAGGTCAAGAAATTTTAGTTGAGAGTTTAAGAAGTCATTTGGCAACCAGCCAAGCCAGGCTAGCGGCTGTTGAGCGAGAATGTGCGTCTACTGTGCAGCGCTACAACGAACAGTTACACCAGCTAGTAACCACAGAAAATCTTTGCAGGGAACTTCGATCGCGCTTGCACCGCCAGCAGCGCCACACCCTGCAATTCAAAGCTGCCTTGGAAAGAAGTCTGGAGATGCCGCAAAAGTCACCGATTATCTACCCGCCTGACCGTGCAGAGGATACCGCCAGCGCGCAATTAGAATCTTTGCTCGCCGCGGTTAAAAGCTCTCAGGTTCCGCTGCCGCCAGCTTTGAACGCTTCCCCCGTCCAACCTTGGTCGGAACCAGCACAGAATCCAGAGGCAGTGGCTGCTGCCGATGCGATCGACCCTGAATCCATAGCAAATCAGGAACTCAACCAATTAGCCCACGCATCCGGCATTCAATTGCAGGAGAGCGAAACCTACCAGCCTCAGGAGCAGGCAACTGACTCGGCCCCTGCTGTTGCGGAACCTGAACTGCCGGTGGCTGAGTCTGAACCCGAAACTGCTGCTGTCAAATTAGGCAGCCCAGAATTGGCACCGATTGTTGAAATTTTGAATTCAGTTGAAACCTTTGGCATTCAAGAAGTGCGATCGAGTGCGGCCAAACCTACAGCAGTCGCACAACCTGACTGGCTGACCTTGATTGCCAGTCCGCTGCGGCCTTCTAAAAAACGTCGATCGCTAGCTGAAATTGAATTGCCGAGTTTTCGATAGCGCACTGAAGTTGCTAGTTTTGAGTCAAAATTCAAAACTCAAAACTCTTTTCTCCCCTTTCCCATGCCGTAGGTGAGAGCATAGCTGCTAGTCAACAGCCACAGCCAAACAGCAGGATACCGGGGTTCCAACCAAGGTTGTACCCTGCGCGCGAAGCTGGGAAGCCATCCGAACAGCCAACTGGCCAAAGCCAGTAGAGTAAAATTCAAGTAACTTCCCAGCCAGCGCCAAATATCCCCCAAACTGACAAAATCTAAAATCCACAGCAGGAGAGAAGGATTTTTTCCGGCTGCTTCGATCGCCAGTCGATTGAAAGTTAGCCAGTCGGTTTTGTCTTTGATAAAAGTTTCGGCTACGGCGAGTTTTTGCCCTGCCAAAATACCGAAAAAGGTATTGAGAATTGAATTAATTCTTTGGGGTGGCAAACTACGACCCGTGGGAACCATCATGCCTTTAGAAAACAGCCAAGTTACTGAAACATTGCTCTGGTAGGCGCGAATTTGGTTTAAGTGATTTGCAGTCAACAAATTGTGCTTTAATGCTGTATCCAAAAGGTCTGTTAAGCGGAAAAGATTGCGGACGAGGGAGCCGAAGCCGGTGAAAACGAGAGGAGATTGTAGGGATGCTGCATCGCCGATCGAGATTAGGCGATCGATCGCCACGGCTCGATCGCTGCTGTTGGCGCTAAAATGCCCGGGAATATAACCAAAGGTCGGCTTTTTCCACACCAATTTATCGACATCGCAGCGGCGGTATTCCGGTAAAATTGCGAAAAAATCCTCGTACATTTCCAGCAAAGAACCGGGATTCTCGGGATTTACGTGATGGTAGTGAAATAGATAAACTGTAAGTTCTCCGCCAGCGCCGGGAAATAACTCCCAAATGAGCTGGCGGCCGCGGGAAATGTCGCCGTGAGTGTAGAGCACATCCCCATACTCAGAATCCCAAACCCCAGGCTCAAATCCTCCGTCTATGACTGCTCCCACCGTCGGACAAACGCTCTCAAAAGCCCGCCCTCCGTTCAATTGCCAAGCGATGGGAGAAGCCGAACCCATGGCATCCACCAGCAGCCGTCCTAATGCAGTGCGATCGGCTTTGGTGGGCAAGTGGCGGCCCTGAAATACTACTTTTTCCGCTTCAACATCAGCTCTAATAAAATCCGTTTCATCCCATATTTCTCCGCCAGCTTCTGTTAGCTTAACTCCCGCCAAATAGAGAAGTTTTTCGCCGTCCAAAGCTACATTGAGCACCTTCGGCGTGTGCAGAACAGGTGCTTGAGCAACGGGCGGATTGTTAGCATCAAAAAACTTGTTGTAGCCATCTTTGTATTCTCGGGCAATCAAAGTTTCGATTTCCGCAGCAGTAAATAAACCCAAATCAATTAAGCTTTGAATTTCGTCGCGCGAAATATTCCACTCGCGATTCATCCGCCCGAAAGGCATTCGCTCAACTAGCAGCACTCGGTAGCCCAATCTCGCCATGACTGCGGCGTGAATCACTCCCAATGCCCCGCCAATATAAATTAAGTCATAAAAAGTATCGCCAGAATCGGACACCAAAATCGTGTCTTCTTCCTTCTTCCCTCTTCCTTCTTCCTTCTTCCCTCTTCCTTCTTCCCTCTTCCCTGTTCCCTCTTCCTTCAAAAACACTACTTGTTTTGGCGTTTGAGGATTGCGAGTGCCTTCGCGCCAACGCTGCTCCCACCAGTAGACGCGCTTGAGGTCGTATTCGCCTTCTGGCATTTTTTGGAAGTATTTGACTGTCAGGGGGTAATAGGGGGCAAGAGCGTCAAAAATTGACTGTTTGGAGAGGTCTATGACAGGGGGTTCCGGGTAGCGATCGGGAAACTTGTTTCTCACAGCAAGATTCAGAGCTTGCAGGAACTTTCTTTCTCCAACGGGCGCGTCTTCTAGACGAAAGACTTTTAAATAAGTTGTGCGCTGTACTGACCAGACAAAGAGGGAAAGTTCTGTCGATCGGGAATTGCCGTTTTGTGAATTGGTGTTACCGAAGGCGGGTTTTGGATTGGCATTTTGAGTTCCAGACAACACAACCTCGGCTGCTGTTGCGGTTGAGACCAGCCGAAAACCGTCAGGAGTAATAATTTTTTCTCCGATTCCGGGATCGAATTCGTGCTGCAACCAAGTGCAGACCGCTGCTGTATCCGGTGTCGGGACTTCTAGATAAAGAATTTCTTGCATGATTAGGGTCTCAATTCTGAATAAATTAATAAAGATGAGGGAGTTGACAAGGGAGCAAAGTAAGTTATACTCCCGAATACTTATTTAGTTTTAAATAAGTTTACAGTGTTCTCAGATTTTTAGCTGATTCGCCGGAAGCCCCACAGCGGCTGAACATCTACTCCCTTCGGTATGCAATCCTATGAATTATCCCATTCCTACGAATCCTCAAGAAATGATTGCTTTGCGACAGCAGCCGCTGAATGAAGAATTGGTGGCGTCGGCGATCGCGGGTGTGATTCAAATAGCTCGATCGCGATCTCAGTCTTTGGATGAGTTGAAGGCTGAGGTACTCGCCGACGACAATCTGCTCGATTTTGCTCAGAGGCTATGGCTGAGCGACATTGTGGCTCAAGCTTGGGACAATTTGCCCTAAATTGTCCACATCCAAAGCACCCTAATAATATTTTTTGAAGCTGCCAGGAACCAAACCCGCCAGCCAATACATTGACAATTAAATTATTCAGAACCCAACGCTACCAGGATTTACCAAATTTTAGAATAGCTTTTTTTGGAGGTGGCAACTAATTCGATCGCAGGCGAGAAAGAAAGCTCAAAATTATGCTGAAATCATTTTTTGCTACGCAAAAAGGTAAAGCTGCGATCGCGATGATTTTGTCAGCCGCTTTTTGGGGGCTGGGTTCTGTCCTCAGCAAAGGAATTTTAGAATATATTCCTCCTCTAAAATTGGTAGAAGTGCAATTGACCGCTAGCGTTACGCTTTTGTGGATCGTTACTCTCAGTCACCCTGGCAGCAAACGCGAATTACTGCCCGAATTATTTGACCGCCGACAGGCTTGGAAACTGCTATTTCTGGGATTGCCAGGATTGTTGGAACCCGGTTTCGGATATATTTTTTGTATGCTGGGACTGGCAAGGACGAGTGCCAGCAATGCAACTTTGATTGGTGCGATAGAACCTGCAATTGTTATTTCTATTGCTTGGATATTTCTGGGAGAATCGGTGGGATTTTCTTTGTTATGGCTTTCTAGTCTTAACATTATTGGTGCGATCTTGACAGTTGGATTTGACAGCAATTTAAATGCAAGTTCTCTAATAGGAGATTTGCTCGTAGTGGCGGGTACTGTTTGTGCTGCTGTGTATGCGGTGCTGTCGCGTAGGGGTGTACAGCAACTTTCGGCACTGCCTTTAACTGCGATTCAGCAGAGTTTTGGTTTGATGTTGGTGCTTGTGATTTGCTGGTTGGCATCAGGGGAAAGTACAGTGTTTTATTTTGCTGGAAGTCAGGCAATTTTGGGTTTGGCGATCGCCTCTGGAATTCTCCAGTACGCCGTGCCTTATTGGCTTTACCTTGTCGGGCTGAAAACTATTTCGGCAAGTATTGCTGCACAATTTTTAACGCTGATTCCGGTGTTTGGGACTGTCGGTGCTTATGTGTTTTTGGGCGAAAGGTTGACTTTGATGCAGGGTTTTGGCATGGCTTTGACTTTGACAGCAGTTTTTTTTATTGCTAGGTTGCGAAAAGATGAATAAGAACTGACATCAGAAGATCGTACAACTTGGCGACTAACGCAACTCTACTTCTCGCTTGACTTCTGCCAAAACTCGATCGCCCCGCGTCAACCGATATTCGGCCCGCCAAACTCCGGGAGTCAGAGGAGAATTTGTACTGTTTCTTTTGCCGACATAACCCAACCAAGTACGGCTGGGGGCTTTAATTTCATTGGTTTGATCGGCGATGGTTGTGCCGTTGGGGGCAAATAATTTGTATTGTTCCCGATCGCCCTTGAGCACTCCGTAACTTTGCACCCAAAACAACAAAGCAGGACTGTTTGCAGGGAGTTGAGTCTCTGAAAATTGTCCTTCCCAGACAGCGTTGATATCGGGTGGCTTATTGGCAAAACCGGCCCGAATTAAACCTGTGGAAATATAGTCTAGAGGTTTGTCCCAGATTGGATTGCGGGCGATGTTGCAGCCTACCTTCGCGTCGGGGCCGACAAACGGATCTACGGGTTTGCCTTGATAGCGAAAAGTTACGTGTACGTGGGGGAAAGATGCCATCCCAGAGTTTCCCACCATGCCCAAAACAGTGCCTTTTTCTACTTGCGTACCGGGTTTGACGGCAACGCTGCCTTTGCGGAGGTGGCAGTATTGGGCTTCCCAGCCTGCGCCGTGGTCGATTACCATGCCGTTGCCGCATTCTGTGCCTGCGATGTTGGCTTTGTCTGTATCGTTCAGTAAACGCCGATCGACCACACCATCTCGCGATCGCAAAACTTTGCCGGCTGCGGAGGCAATAACTGGCACTCCTTTTGCCATTGCTTTGGCGTCGGGAATCGCAAAGTCTGTACCGTCGTGCCCGTCGTAGGTTTGACGCCCGCAGCCAAAATCGACGGCAGTGGGGCCGGGTTCTCGATCGAAATACAGCAATACAAAACAGTCTTTGCCTAGGGTACAGCCGATCGGCTGACCGAATTGCGGGTTGTTCGGCTTTTGGGCGACTGCGGAAGAGACGAGACGCTGGGCGATCGTGTGGGCTTCGGCGATCGGGGCATTAACTCCGGTTGTGCTCGCACAGCTAGACAGACTTGTCAACCCCACGGTCAACAAAATTGCAGAAAGGTATTTTTTTGATAGTATAGTCATTCGCCCGTTGGATGTAAAAGCTGAGGTGGGTAGTGAAAAATCAATTAATGATTCAGAATAGAGGGGATTAAGAATCTAGACGATCGGTAAGGCTTTTTCGTTTCCTATATTTGTTGTATTATTTTGAGTTAGAAATTTAAAATTTTTAATTAATTCAAGAATGCGCTCTAAAATTCGATCGCTCATTTCGATAATTCGGCTAGCCGGGCTTGCTGTTGCTGCTTTGGCGATGTGGGGATTTGCCACCATTGCCGAAGAGGTGTTGGAAAAAGAAAGTTACGCTTTCGATACCTCTATTTTACTAGCTCTGAGGAAATTGCACACTCCGCTGGGCGATCAAATAATGCTGGGCTTTACCTTTTTGGGCGAGCCGAACTTGCTGCTAGTGATTTGTCTGATGTTGGGTATTGTTTTGCTAGCGCGCAATCACCGCTCGGAAGCTACAACTATTGCGTTCGCGGGTGGGGGGGCGATCGGTTTAAATTTACTGTTAAAAAAACTTTTTGCCCGCGCTCGACCTCAACTTTGGGAGCGCGTTGTTGATGTGAAATTTTACAGTTTCCCTAGCGGGCACGCGATGATTTCAATGGTTATTTACGGTTTGCTAGGATATTTTTTGGGTGAACGCTTTCCCAAGCAGCGCTGGTCGATTTACAGTTTGACAGTTGTATTAATTGCTGCTATTGGTTTGAGCCGACTTTACCTAGGAGTTCACTGGCCTACCGATGTTATTGCTGGTTATACGGCTGGTTTGGTGTGGCTGATTACCTGTATTATCACTTTGGAAATATGGAAGGAATTGCGTTCTTTGACTACGGCTTCTAAAGAGGAGTTTTTGTCACCTGAAAATTCTCAAGAATAATTTTAAAATTTCTACTCAAGACTGACTGTGAGCTTTTCGGTAAAACACATGGCAATTCCTTTTTCGTAGTAAGCAGCCTCGTTAATAAAAATGGGATAAACAGTTGATTTACCTTCATACAAGACCGACTCACCATCAAAGGTCAAAAACATCGGATCGCCGGGATTCAGGGCTTGATAATCTCTGGATTGCAGATGAGGATGAATCATTGCCTGAATTTCTCTGTTCTCGTTTCTGGGATAGTCGATCGCCCGAATGCTTTGATAAATAGTCAGGGGATTCTTTGCAGCAGGCATTGTGCCTTGATTGTAGGCTTCTACGCCGTCTAAAATTGTGCTAACAACTTGCTCAGTTTGCTGAAATAAAGACGCATCTAATACGCCTTGCGGCACTGCACCAACTTCCAGCGTACCGCCTAATTCGGAAAGCGATCGCAGCACAGGACTATCAGGATTGTTGGTTGTAGAAGCGAGTAGCTTGAGGTGGGGATGCACTGATGTTAAATAAGCTGCTAGTTGCAGGTTAAATGGATGATGGCTGGCGAGAATAAATGTTAGCCCCATGTTGGAGGTGGTGCTGTGCAAATCGATAATTACGTTGGGCAGATGAGTGTTTTTTGAGCTAAAAATGCCGTAGATTTCTTTCGCCCGCTGCGCTTCATAGCTGGAGATATCGGGATTTTCTAAATCTTGCTTTCTAAAGCAGCGGTTGAGGTCGATATCGACGTAGCGTGTCCCGATTTCGCAAGCTTTGGGATTGGCTAGCAGAGTCATAGTTTCAAAAGTCGATCGCCCAATTAACTCTGGCGCGCGATCGACTTTCTTCACAAGGTAAATTCCTGTGAGTTCGTTTCCGTGGGTTCCTCCCACTATGGCAACACGTTTAATTTGGTTCATAAACAAATAACTTCCTATCCCAAGCGTAGCACCATTTGTCATTAGTTGGTAAAAAACATGAGATTGAGGTTTATTATGTGTTTATATTTAGATTAGCTAAAGTTTAAGTAAGTACGTATCATACGCAGAACAGAGAAACTCGCTTTCTCTGGGTATTTATCGTCAGCAAACAAAAAAAATACGATCGCCACCGCGAACAAATCGATCGCATGATTGTTTCCGCTCAAACCGAATAGTAGAATAGTAGATAGCTAAAAGAGGGATTTTAGATATGGGACTGAATGAGTATTTTGATTTCTTAGCACCGGATGATATTCGCATTAAAGGACATCGCATCGGGATTGAGACGGTACTGTATGAGTATCTTTATCGGGAACGCACCCCAGAAGAAATTCAGCAACTCTATCCATCTCTAACTTTGGCAGAAGTTTATACCACTATTTTGTATTATTTACAGAATCAAGAATCAGTAAGTAGATATTTGCAAGATTGGTTGGAATGGTCGCATCAGCAGCGAAAGCTCCAAGTAGCAAATCCCCATCCGGCGACAGAAAGATTGCGAAAATTGAAAGCTGAACGGGAAAGACAATCTGTTATCCAGGGTGCTTGATCGAGGGCGCTTAAATATTTAAACGAATACCAAGACCAAATAATTCATCTCCCTTTAACATAAATCTACTAAACAAAAAATGTGTAGCCTTTTTCCTCTCCAGATTCCTCGCGGGCAGTAAGAAACCGGGTTTTTGCTCAGAAGACCCGTTACAGTCGTAGAAACAAAAAAAAACCCGGTTATGAAGGTTTTGATGCGTAGGCCACGGAGGACACGGCAATGCCGTTTCCCTACCCCAAAATAATCGACGATCGCCCTCCCTCGGATATAATCATCGCCAGATTAATTGTAGGGAAACGGCACTGCCGTGTCCTAATTCCCCCCCACCAAACGAAAAATCCTGTCACAATAAAATGAATCCTACCGAGAGACAAAGGATATGACGCGAGAGGAGTTGTTGCAGTTAATCGACAAAGCTGCGGATGAGGGCCAGACAGAATTGGATTTGGCAGGGTTCGAGGAATTGCCGCCACAGATTGGCAAGTGCGCTCTGCTTGAGAGGTTGGTGTTGGGGAATTTTGCTATGATAGTTTGAGCGATCGCACTATTATATATTCCGTAAATTACCAGCTATGAACATTCAGTTGGTTGACTCCTTAATTCAAGTCATTGAGTCGCTGACACCTGAAGAGAGTTTGCTGTTTCAAGAAAAACTCTCAGCTAGGGCGATTCAGAGTACGCCTGGAATCTGTGGAGGAAATGCCCGGATTCGCAACAGCCGCATTCCTGTTTGGACACTGGTTTCGCTTCACCAACAGGGGGCTGATGAGGCTGAGTTACTTCTGAATTATCCTGTCTTGGACGATCGCGATTTAGAGAATGCTTGGCGTTATTACGATCGCCATCACCAAGAAATCGATCGCATTATTGTTTCTCATCAAACCGATGATTGAAAGAGTGAGGCTGTATTAAGAGTGAAAATTTTCCGATCGCAATGGTCGAGCATTTGCGTAGCCTTGACTGTGATGTTTTAACTTCCTATGATGCTGGTCAAGCGAATCAAGGGATTCCTGATGACGAGGTTCTCCGATTTGCTACTGAACAAAATCGGGCGGTAATTAGCTTCAATCGCGATGATTTTGTGGCGCTACACCGTGGCGGTGAACATCATGGAGGAATTATTGTTTGTAAAGACGGTTGAGATTACCTGGAACAAGTTACTATTCTTCATGCCTATCTTCAGCAGGTTGATTCGTTGCTAGATCGCCTGATTCGCATCAAAAAGCAGAATCAGCCTGGGTTGAGTCATCCGGTTTTTGTGGTTCAAGAGTACGGGCGATAATTCCCCCCCACCAAGCAAAAAATCCTGTCACAATAAAATGAATCCTACCGAGAGACAAAGGGCATGACGCGAGAGGAAGCAGTGTGGCGAATTGACCAAGCAGCCGAGGAAAATTTGACGGAACTGGATTTGTCGGGGCTGGACTTGGAAGAATTGCCGGGGGAGATTGGCAAGTGCACGCAGCTTGAGACGTTGGTGTTGGGGAAGTGGGATGAGGAAAAAAGGAAATGGGTTGGAAATCAGCTAACTAAGTTTCCTGATGCTGTTCTTCAATTAACCAACTTAAAAATACTTTCGATTGCTAACAATCAGATTACCTCCATCCCAGAGGATATCGGGCAACTGTCGAATCTGACAGATCTTAACCTCAGTAACAATCAGATTACCTCCATCCCAGAGGATATCGGGCAACTGTCGAATCTGACAGATCTTAACCTCAGTAACAATCAGATTACCTCCATCCCAGAGGCGCTCGGGCAACTGTCGAATCTGACAGATCTTAACCTCCGTTGGAATCGGATTACCTCCATCCCAGAGGCGCTCGGCGAACTGTCGAATCTGACAGGGCTTGACCTCCATTGGAATCAGATTACCTCCATCCCAGAGGCGCTCGGGCAACTGTCGAATCTGACAGCGCTTGACCTCAGTGACAATCAGATTACCTCCATCCCAGAGGCGTTCGGCGAACTGTCGAATCTGACAGAGCTTTACCTTAGTGAGAATCAGATTACCTCCATCCCAGAGGCGTTCGGCGAACTGTCGAATCTGACAGAGCTTTACCTTAGTGACAATCAGATTACCTCCATCCCAGAGGCGCTCGGCAAACTGTCGAATCTGACAGAGCTTGACCTCATGAACAATCAGATTACCTCCATCCCAGAGGCGCTCGGCAAACTGTGGAATCTGAGAGGGCTTGACCTCAGTGACAATCAGATTACCTCCATCCCAGAAAAGCTCGGGCAACTGTGGAATCTGACACTGCTTGTCCTCTGCAGCAATCAGATTGCCTCCATCCCAGAGGAGCTCGGGCAACTGTCGAATCTGAGAGGGCTTGACCTCAGTGACAATCAGATTACCTCCATCCCAGAGGAGCTCGGGCAACTGTGGAATCTGAGAGGGCTTGACCTCAGTGACAATCAGATTACCTCCATCCCAGAGGAGCTCGGGCAACTGTCGAATCTGACAGCGCTTGACCTCAGTGACAATCAGATTACCTACATCCCAGAGGCGCTCGGGCAACTGTCGAATCTGACAGAGCTTGACCTCAGTGACAATCAGATTACCTTCATCCCAGAGGAGCTCGGGCAACTGTGGAATCTGACAGGGCTTAACCTCCGTGACAATCAGATTACCTCCATCCCAGAAAAGCTCGGGCAACTGTCGAATCTGACAGGGCTTGGCCTCAGTGACAATCAGATTACCTCCATCCCAGAAAAGCTCGGGCAACTGTCGAATCTGACACTGCTTGTCCTCAGAAACAATCAGATTGAAAAGATTCCTGAATGCTTAGAAACACTAGCAAAACTTGAAAAACTCGACCTCCGCGACAATCCCCTGCCCATTTCTCCAGAAGTTCTCGGCGACAAAGAAGATCCCGGTACTCCCGCCGCCATCTTCAACTACCTGCGCCAACTCCGCAGCGGCGAAGTTCTCCCCCTCAACGAAGCCAAAGTCCTCCTCGTCGGGCAAGGCAGCGTCGGCAAAACCTCCCTGATCAACCGCCTCACCGACAACAAATACAACCCCAACGAGCCCCAAACCGACGGACTCAACATCACAGACTGGAAAATTATAGTCAACACCAAACCCGTCAAACTCAACGTCTGGGACTTCGGCGGACAAGAAATCTACCACGCCACCCACCAATTTTTCCTTACCAAACGCAGCCTCTACCTCCTCGTGTGCAACTGCCGCACCAGCGAAGACGAAAACCGCCTCGAATACTGGCTGAAACTGATCGAAAGCTTCGGCGACGCCTCCCCCGTGATCATCGTCGGCAACAAGTGCGACGAACAACCCCTGGATCTCAACCGCAAAGCCTTGCGCGACAAATATCCCAACATCAAAGCGATTCTCGAAACCTCTTGCCAAAGCGGAACCGGCATCGACGAACTCCGCAGCGCCATCCACACGGAAATCTCCCAACTCAAAGAAGTCTACGATCTTTTGCCGCTAAGCTGGTTCCAAGTCAAGCAGCGCCTGGAAAACCTCGACAAAGACATCATCAGCATCAGCGAATACGCCAGTATCTGCGGCAAAGAAAACATCTGGGAAGAAACCGACAAAACCCAACTAATCGGACTGCTGCACAACCTGGGCATTGTCCTCAACTTCCGCGAACACCCGATCCTGCAATCCACCAACATCCTCAATCCCCACTGGGTGACTGAAGGCATCTATGGCCTCCTCAGCGACGAGGAACTCAAAGTCAAAACCAAAGGCATTCTCACCTACGCCGACCTCAGCCGCATCCTCGACTCAACTAAATATCCCAGCCACCGCTACGACTGCCTCACCGAGTTGATGGGCGAATTTGAACTCTGCTTCCCCGTCAGCAATTGCCCGCCGACTTTCCTCATCCCCGGCATCTTGCCCAAAGAACAACCGGAAAATACCAAACTCCAAGGCGAAACGCTGGAATTTCAATATCACTACCGCATCCTCCCCGACAGCATCCTCTCGCGCTTCATCGTCCTCATGCACGAGAAAATCCACAACTGCACCCACTGGCGCACGGGGGTTATGCTGGAGTACCGCGAAGGCGCTGAGGTGTACAACATCGCCCGGATCAAATCTGACCCGGAAGATAAGAAAATCTTTATTGCCGTTAGCGGGCGGGAATCGACGCGGCGTTCTTTCCTCAGCATGATTCGCGATACGTTTACCAAAATCCACAATTCTTTTGCCAATCTGGAAATCAGTCAATGGGTGCCGGTTCCAGGTTATCCCGATGCTGATCCGCTGGATTACGAGGAATTGCTAGGGCTGGAGGATATGGGCGAGAATACAGTGCGTGTCGGCAAACTTAAACTCAAACTCGATTTGCGGCCGTTGCTGGATGGGTATGAGTCGATCGAACTTCGGCGCAGAAGGCTTAGGGGCGATGACAAATACGGAAGAGAATATGACGACCTTGTAGATATCGCTAAACGACTCGCTAGCAAACCCACTAATATTACAGCCGAAGCAAAAGTTATGACTGAAAACTCTTCCAAAACCAACAACTTCAATGGCCCGATGTCCGGTGTTATAGGCAGCGACTACGCGCAAGTTAGTAATAATGAATTCAAGCAAATCAATAATGCCAATACTGCGGAAATTCTCCAATTAATCTCATCAATGCGTGAAACCGCGACCCAGTTTCCCGAAGACATCCGCGAGGGGATAATTATTGATATTGAAGATGTCGAGGCGGAAATTAAGAAACCGGAGAACCAATGGAATAAAACCAGATTAAAGAAAAGCTTAACAGCTATTTTAGCGGCGGGTACTGCGATCGCAATTCCGATCGCAGGCATGACTGATTTTGCTGATAAGGCGATCGACCTCGGTCAAAAAGTGGGTATCGAACTCAAGTTACCGTCAGGACGCTAAATCATTTAAAATTAAGGTGACTGGGGCGATATTCGCCCCAATAGCCCCAAAAACCTCGGTGTTGCCATGCGAAAGATTGTACTATACATTGCATCTAGTTTGGACGGTTATATCGCGCGATCGAATGGCGATATTGACTGGCTGTTTACAGACCAAAATTACGGTTATACTAAATTCTTAGATAGCATCGATACGGTTCTCATGGGTCGAAAAACTTACGAACAAGTTCTAACTTTTGGCGAGTATCCGTACCAGGAAAAAAAGAGTTATGTTTTTACTAAAAATCTCGATTTTAAAGCGACTTCTGATGTCGAAGTGGTAACAGATTTAGAGAAATTTGTCAATGATTTGCGCTTGCTTGAGGGTCAGAATATTTGGCTGGTGGGAGGTTCTCTACTGATTCGTGATTTCCTGAATCAAAACTTTGTCAACGAAGTGATTCTCTCGGTGCACCCGATTATTTTAGGCGAGGGAATTCCTTTATTTACTAATCCCATAAATACTACAGCTTTGCAGTTAACGGGATGTCAGACATACAGTTCTGGTATGGTTCAGCTATCTTACGATGTCGCCACTTGAGGGCGATCGCGGCAGCTTGCGCGCTTTGGCTGCTTAAGATAGATATAGAAGCTGTATGAGGGAGAAATGGCTGCTAGAGATTTATTTCACGATGCTGTAAAAAAAGCGCTTCAGAAGGAGGAGTGGGAAATCACCGCAGATCCGCTGATCGTCAAAATTCAGGGTGTTAAGTTTGAGATTGATTTAGCCGCAGAGAAGATTTTGGCGGCGGAAAAATTAGGGCAAAAAATTGCTGTTGAAATTAAAAGCTTTCTCAACAACTCTGCAATTACTGACTTTCATCTCGCCTTGGGTCAATTTTTGAATTATCGGCTTGCCTTACAAATCAAAGAACCGGACAGAACACTGTATCTAGCAGTACCCTTTGATACTTTTGACTCGTTTTTTCAAGAGCCATTTATACAAGAAGCGGTCAATGTGTATCAACTTAAACTCGTCGTTTACGATCCGCAAAAGGAGGTAATTGTGGAATGGAAAGAGTAGAGCATTACCGCCAGTGTATCCGCAAATTGCTAACTCAACAAGCAACGAGAGAAAATCCTAATCCAGACGTTGAATGCCAGCTTGTTTTTGATTGGGAACATGACCACTATCAGTTATTAGATGTTGGCTGGGAGGGACTAAAGCGGATATACAACTGTTTCATTCATTTGGATATTAAGGATAGCAAAATTTGGATTCAGCGCAATATGACAGAAGTGGATATTGCACGGGAATTTGTGGAGATGGGAGTGTCTGAGGATGATATTGTGTTGGGGTTGCATCCACCTTACAAGCGTCCGCATACTGGGTTCGGAGTAGCGTAAAGGAAAAGGCGATCGCAGATGATGAAATGTGTTTGCTACTTTTTGTTATTAATATTTTTTTTCTGGGTCGCGCTTCCTGCTGAAGCCTCTGTATGCCGCCACGATCGAGGACGCGAGATTTGCATTGTCGATATCAAACGCAGCGCAAAAAATTATTGGGAATACAGGGTAATTCTCAGTGTTGACGGAGTGAAAAAGCCTCTAGAAGTCTACAATTGCCGCGATCGCACTACAGTTAAGAAAGATGGAACAGTTTTGGCGTTTGGAGAAAACAACCCTGGTGAAATCGTCTGCCGTTTTTTTAATCAGAAATAACTAAATGAAGTTATTGTAAGGTGCGCTTCGGGCTGAATGTGGCAACCACAAACTCAAGAATTTTTCCCGAAGCGCACCCTACGGTTAGAATTTGCCGTCTACTGCTGACACGCAGCGTTCGCAAATTAGCGGATGTTCGATCGACTCTCCGACGTGAGTAGAGTAGTTCCAGCAACGATCGCACTTTTCGCCGTCTGCTTTAACTACACCAATCGCCAACTCTGGAGACTGATAACTGTACGGCAATTCTTGCAGAATTGCATTCGATTCTACCAGTTCCACTTCCGAAGTAATGAACAAATACCGCAGTTCGTCTACACCCTTGCCGGTCATTGTAGAATCCTGCGTTACAGCTATTTCAGCAGGAATTTCTGGTTTGGGCTCGATCGCAACTAATTCTGCTGTCGGGATTTCAGGTGTTTCTACAAACACTTTTTCGGCTGGGGCTGTTTGTGCGATCGCCTGTGTTTCTACAAGCACAAGCGCTGTATCCAATGCCGGTGCGAGTACCATCGCCTTTGTTTCTGCAAGCACAAGCGCTGTTGTCCGCCCTACCACATCTGCTGTCAGCGAATCAATTTGTTCTGCAATTTCTTGACGGTTGGCGGCAAACAACAAGTGACGGAAAGCAAACCAGATTGTAAATAAGATGCCGATGATTTCCAGTAGGCTTCCCAATACCGGAATCTGATTCATCGTATCCAAAATCGCCAGCGTTACTCTGCCAGTTATCAACACAGAGGCTAACAGCCCAAGTGTTACCAAAACTTTTTGGTATTCTGTAAAAAAGTTGCCCGCGTATTCAGGCAGATCCGCCACAAACTGGACGCTTCGATCTAAGATTTGCTGCCAATCTAAAGCCGACGGTTCAGGGGCAGAATACTGTACGATCGCAGAAGATCGATCGCTCTTTTCTGCGATCGTTTGCGCCTCAACATAAACTGTGTTTTCTGTCAAGACTTTGGCAACTTTTGCCGCTTGTTCTTCCTGTTTATCTTGTGCTGCTTTTGCTTTCTCCTCTGCGGCTAACTCAATGACTGAATTTTGCGATCGGACATAATCCACCAATTCTTCGCTGCTGGGATTCAAAGCTTGCAATTGCTGCCTTTTCTCAACATCGGGAACGTACACCAAAACCTTAGCTTCCAAAGAAGAACCGATCGCCTTTTCAATCCGGGCTTTTTCCAAAACCTTGTTAACTTCGCCGCGCACTTGTCGCAAATACTGCCAGCGAGTAGCCAATTCTGGATTGTGCCATTTTGCATCAATTTGCACCCAGCCGGCTTCAAACACGGACTTGTACGGAGTCGGATAGGGAAGGTACTGCCAAATATCCTCGGCCATGTGACACAAAACAGGTGCGATCGCCCTTGCCAAATTCTCCACAGCAATTGCAATCACCGTCTGACAACTGCGGCGCCGAAGGGTATCTGTCGCGCTGATGTAAAGTCTGTCTTTGGCAATATCCAAGTAAAAATTAGACAAATCCACCGTGCAGAAATTCTGCACAGTTTGGAAAAATCTGGAAAATTGGAAGCTTTCAAAAGCATCTTGGACTTCCGCAAATACTTCGCCCATTCTATGCAGCATATAGCGGTCTAGTTCCGGCAATTCCTCGTAAGCAACGGCATCTTTTGCCGGATCGAAGTCGTGCAAATTGCCCAGCAAAAACTTAGCGGTATTGCGAATTTTGCGGTAAACATCCGACTGCTGTTTGAGAATATTTTTGCCCAAAGGCACATCTGCCGAGTAGTCTACCGAAGACACCCACAACCGCAAAACATCGGCTCCATATTCCTTAATTACGACTGCCGGATCGACGACATTTCCTTCAGATTTGCTCATCTTGCGGCCTTTTTCATCCAGCACAAAACCGTGAGTCAAAACTGTTTTGTAAGGAGCAACGCCGTTAGTTGCTACACTGGTCAGCAAGCTGGATTGAAACCAGCCGCGGTGTTGGTCTGAACCTTCCAAATAGATATCAGCAGGATAGTTTAATTCCGATCGACCTTTGGCAACTGCGGCCCAAGAAGAACCCGAGTCAAACCACACATCCATCGTGTCGGTTCCCTTGCGGTAAGTGCGGCCGTTATTGCGGTAAGATTCCGGCAGCAATTCATCGATCGACAATTCCCACCAAGCATCCGAACCTTTCTCGGCAAAGATGGCTTGCACGTGGGCGATCGTTTCTTCATTTAACAGCGGTTCGTTGGTTTCTTCGTCGTAGAATACGGGAATGGGAACGCCCCAAGTCCGCTGGCGAGAGATACACCAATCCGATCGATCGCTAACCATTGCCGTGATTCTATTTTCCCCTTGGGCGGGAATCCAATTCACACCGGCGATCGCTTTTAAGGCTTCATCTCGGAACCCTTCAACGGAGGCAAACCACTGTTCCGTCGCCCGAAAAATAGTCGGCTTTTTCGTGCGCCAATCGTAAGGATAAGAGTGAGCGTAACTTTCCTCTTTAATCAAACAATTTGCTTCGGCAAGGGCATCAATCACTGCGGCATTACCGTTTCCTAGGACATTTAAACCTGCGAACTGTCCGGCTTCTGCGGTGAAATTTCCGTTTTCGTCTACGGGCGTTAAAACTGGCAAACCGCAGCGTTTTCCGACGATAAAGTCTTCTTGTCCGTGGCCGGGTGCAGTGTGCACCAATCCTGTCCCTGAATCAGCGGTAATGTAGTCGCCGCCGGCAACAATTGGACTTTCGCGATCGAACAGCGGGTGTTTGTAGATGCAGCCTTCTAATTCTTTACCTGAGAAGGTGGCAAGTATTTTTAATTGAGTGTTAAAAGTTGCCGACAGCCGATCGACCGCATCGACAGCTACTAACATAAATTGTTGTGCGATGTGGGAATTTGCCGGCGGTTCCACCACCGCATAAGTCAATTCGGGATTAACTGCGATCGCCAAGTTTGCCGGAATTGTCCAGGGAGTAGTCGTCCAAATCGCCGCCCAGAGGCTCGGCATATAGCGCTTGAGCTTCTGTTGCAAAGATTTTGACAATTTTTTCACGTGGAAGCCGACGTAGATGCTGCGCGACGTGTGGCCTTCGGGATATTCCAGTTCCGCTTCGGCGAGGGCTGTTTTCGAGCTCGGGCTCCAGTGAACGGGTTTGAAGCCGCGGTAGATGTAGCCTTTGAGCACCATTTGACCGAAAACGCCGATTTGGGCGGCTTCGTATTCGGGTTTCAGAGTTAAATACGGGTGTTCCCAGTCGCCCCAAACGCCGTAGCGCTGGAAGGATTCGCGCTGCTGTTCCATTGTTTGCTGGGCGAAGGCGGAAGCTTTGCGGCGGAGTTCGATCGGGGTAAGATTTAGCCGCTCCTCCGATTTCATGTTCTGCAATACTTTAAGTTCGATCGGCAATCCGTGACAATCCCAACCGGGCACGTAGCGGACTTTTTTGCCGCGCAGCATTTGGTAGCGGTTGATAAAGTCTTTGAGGATTTTGTTGAGGGCGTGGCCGATGTGGAGTTGTCCGTTGGCGTAGGGCGGGCCGTCGTGGAGGACGAATATGTCGCCTGGGTTATTTTCCGAGAGGCGATCGTAGATTTCTCGATCTGTCCAAAATTGTTGCAATTCTGGTTCGCGCTTGGTGGCGTTGGCGCGCATATCAAACTTGGTTTTGGGCAGGTTTACCGTGTCTTTGTAAGATTTAGCTTCCATTTTTGACAAACTTTTTATGTAGTTAGTTGTTAGTAGTTAGCGGTTATTTGAGAGATGATATCAAGTCCGGTTAAATAATCATAATTAAGTTTGTAGTGACAACTTTAGTCCTCTCTCGTCCTTGAAGAGCTGACAGCCAGATATTCTAGTATAAGCGATCGACCGCACATTCGATCGGAGCAAATCCGTAGGGTGAGCTCTCTTCTCCCTCCTCCGCGCCCTCTGCGCCCTCTGCGGTTAAATACATTCATAAATCTAGGTGGCGCTACTCAGTCAGCCAACTGAACATTTCACCGACGGTGAGATTGAAGGACTCGGCAAAGGTTGGAACGGGGATGCGATCGCCCGGTTCTTCAAAAACTGCTATGGTGCGATCGCGGTCTAACTCGTTTGACGGCGAGTCCGACAGGGATTGAAATCCCTGTCTCATAGCGCAAGTCCTCTGCAAGAGGACTGAGGAGGTTGATTAACGTGCAATGCGAAACTCAACATCGAGTTAAATTGAGACTTGCAGTCGGTTTTAACCGACTTTTGCTATGAGACAGGGAATTGATTCCCTGTCGGACTGTCGGACTAGCGCCAGTAAAAAGCCCTCAGAGAAATAGTCCCAACCCGCGGCTAACGGCATTTCCCATGCGATCGCACAATGACGCGGCCGGCACTCCCTGTCCTTGCTGTTCCCATTTTTCCACGAGTTGGCGGCCCAGGGGTGTGAGGCGAAAACTGTCGGTAATGCCTTGTCCGTCTACTTCCCGCCGCAACACGCCGACTTGAATCAGCCACAGCAGGGAGTTTTCGGCTACGAGTTCGGATACGGGCGATCGGGTGTAGCCGCTTTCGACACCCGCGTTTGAGGCGATCGCACTTAGGAAAACACTGTTATCGCGGATTGTCTGGAAGAAGTGTAATAGAAAAGGGGAACAGCGGACGGCGCGATCGGCTCTTTTGACAGTGCGGCCGGGATAACTAATAGATTTAAACGCTTCAGATGGAATAAAAGTCATTGAGAGAAACTGGAAATAGGTACTATATTTTTATTGTTACAGATTTATAGTCAAAGTGCAGTTGTGAAAAATTTACTAAAGTTATGGGTTTGAACAAAAATGTTTTTAGGCATAAACTTTTCTGAGTTCATAAATGTGTGAGGCTGCTGCATTTTCAATCACCCGGTTTAGAGAAACCCTGGCTGGTAGCTTGAGAGAAGAAGTAGAATGGACTTAACTGCGTTGGAGAGGAAGAAAGATTATGCCTTTACCGAAAGTGCCTCAAAAATTCTTGCCCAAGTTAACCTCAGTTTTTTTATTGTTATACGTGGCGGCAACACTGCCGTTGCTTGCCAATCGCCTCACTTCTTTTGCTTATATTGTTCAAGCGGTTGTGCAGAAAAAACAAAATGCAGAAAATGAAGCAACAGAGAGTTTGAGGCAGGCGATTCAACCTAATTTTTGGGATGCGAGTATTTACCAAACTCTCGGCTTTCACTTAAGCGATCGGGGAAAACCAGAGGAAGCGATCGCAGCTTACCGCCAAGCCGTCCAAATAGATCCAAACTTTGCCGCAGCTTATGAAAATCTGGGTGGTGCGCTGTTTTTGCAAGGCAAACCAGATGAAGCAATCGCAGCTTACCGCCAAGCCATTCAAATAGATCCAAACTTTGCCGAAGCTTATAAAAATCTGGGTGGTGCGCTGTTTTTGCAAGGCAAATTAGATGAAGAGATCGCAACTTACCGCCAAGCCATCAAAGTTAACCCTCAGTGGGTTTGGGCTTACAACAAACTTGGTAATACGCTGTTCTACCAAGGCAAGCAAAAAGAAGCGATCGCAGTTTACCGCCAAGCCATCCAAATAAATCGCAATGATGCCAAAGCTTATAAAAATTTAGGTTGGGCTTTACAGCAACAGGGGAGATTAGATGAGGCGATCGCAGCTTACCACCAAGCCATCCAAATAGATCCAAACTATGCCGAAGCTTATAACAATCTGGGTAATGCGCTGTTCAACCAAGGCCAACCACAGGAAGCGATATCCGCTTACCGCCAAGCCATCCAAATAGATCCAAACGATGCCGAAGCTTACAAAAATTTAGGTTGGATTTTACATGAACAGGGAAGATTAGACGAGGCGATCTCCGCTTACCGCCAAGCTATTCAACTCAACCTCAAACATACCCAAGCTGACAACAATTTCGCCAAGAGGATAAGTGCATCACTCCAAAATATTAGGGTTAATTTATTACTCAAAGAAACCGAGCGGCTCTTAGCTATGCGGAAAAATCCGCAATTTCCCGAAATTCTAGAGCGATTGCCCAGTTTACAAGATGAACCTTTAGTTTCATTAAAGCGGTCTGTTGTTCGAGTTATTATTAAAAATTCTCCCGAGTTACAGTCGGTTACTGGTTGGGTAGTAAAACGGCAGGGAAACAAAGCTTGGATTGTGACCAAGCGCTTTGTGAAAACGACTGACAAAACTCAGCTCCAGAGTGTTCCAGAAATCGAAGTTGAATTTTATAGTAAACCGACATCTGGCGAATTCCGCAAGCGGAAACCCGCTCAGATTGCTAAAAATACTGCTGCCTCTGACAAGCTAGATTTAGCTTTACTTGAAGTCACGAACATTCCGAAGGATATTAAGCCTTTAGCCAGATCCTCAGCCTCTGTTCCCCTCAACTCACCTACCCACATTATTGGATATTCTGACGACACCAATGATGATTGGACAGTTGCAACAGGAAAAGTCATCAACAAGAGCGATCGAGAGTTACAAATATCTGCAATTTCAGTTATAGTTAATGCTGGCAGTCCCGTATTAGATCGGCAAAATCGCGTTGTTGCCATTGGGCAGGGAGGTCGTTATAACATTAGCATTACTACACAGAATCAAGAGCCTGTTCGACGACCTGCTACTGATACTGCTCTTGCTTTTCCTATCCAATCAGTTACAACACAACTGAAAGATTGGGGTATTGATTAGGCAATTGCTGTACAGTAAAATTGCTAATTCAATTGCTGAATAATCAAGGCGGACTTAACTAATCATCCCCTCAATTTCTGGATCTGTAAACCCAAATTGCCTGAAAATCCGTAACACATAAGCTGGTGACATTTCCCCAGCACCCATATCAATTGGAACAATCCTTTTTCTGCCTTCAATTTCACGCATATACAAACAATGATCTCCTTTACCCTCTCGGTAAAATTGACATCCGTTTTTTTCTAAAATCTTAATTAATGCTTTAGGTTTTAAAGATGGAAGGTTTTTAGGCATAAACTTTTCTTAGTTCATAAGTGTCTGAGGCTTCTGCATCTTCTAAAGTCAGAAATTCGTGTAATTCATTAATAGAAAGAGGACTGAGATAAACATCAGGCTCTGATTCATAAACTTCGGAGAATGACTCAATAGCTTGTTTGAGTTTATCAATAGATTGTTCGGGAGTATTTCCTTGTCCCACCAATCCATTTTCTAAACACAAAGAAACCCAATAATCAGCACTTTTTCGGATAATCACAGTGTAGAAATCAATCATATTTTATTGAGAACTTAGTTTTAATTGACTCATGAAATTTTGAAAACACACTAATAATTTAACACACAGTCGCCGATCTGAGAATTACCACCGCAGAAACACCTGGGCCCCAGAAAGGTATAGAATACTTAGGATAGAGCAATAAATTTACCCACTATGACAGAACACAAAACATTGACAACGGCTGACGGAATTCCGGTTGCAGATAACCAGAATTCCTTGACTGCGGGTGAACGCGGGCCTATCCTCATGCAGGATTTTCACCTGATGGAAAAACTGGCTCACTTCAACCGGGAACGAATTCCTGAACGCGTTGTCCATGCAAAAGGAGCCGCTGCATTTGGCACGTTTACCGTCACCCATGACATTACTCGCTACACCAAAGCTCAGCTATTTTCAGAAATTGGCAAAGAAACTCAGGTTCTTCTCCGCTTCTCTACCGTAGGTGGCGAACAAGGTTCAGCGGATGCCGAACGCGACCCCAGAGGTTTTTCGATGAAGTTCTACACCGAAGAAGGCAACTGGGATTTAGTAGGCAATAACACCCCTGTTTTCTTCATCCGCGATCCGCTCAAATTCCCTGATTTGATCCACACGCAAAAGCGCCATCCCCAAACGCATCTCAAAGATCCTGACGCGAAGTGGGATTTCTGGTCGCTGAGTCCAGAAGCTTTGCATCAGGTGACAATTCTGTTTTCCGATCGCGGTACGCCGAAAAACCACCGCCACATGGACGGTTTTGGCAGCCATACATTCAGCCTAATCAACGATCGAGGAGAACGGGTTTGGTGCAAATTCCACTTCAAAACCATGCAAGGTATTGATAATTTCACCGCCGAAGAAGCGACGCAGATCAAAGGCGTAGACCCCGATCATGCGACTCGCGACTTGTTTGAGGCGATCGACCAAGGTAATTATCCCAAATGGCGGTTTTGCATTCAAGTAATGACTGAGGCCCAAGCCGCAGAGTATCGCGAAAACCCCTTTGACTTGACGAAAGTGTGGAAGCATTCAGAGTTTCCGTTAATTGACGTGGGAATTCTTGAACTCAATCGCAATCCACAAAACTTTTTTGCTGAGGTAGAACAGGCGGCATTTTCTCCTTCTAATGTCGTTCCAGGTATTAGCTTCTCTCCAGACAAAGTGCTGCAATCTCGCATCATGTCTTATCCAGATGCTCAACGCTACCGTCTCGGTGCAAACTATCAGCAATTGCCCGTCAATCAACCAAAGTGTCCGGTGATGCACTATCAACGGGATGGCGCAATGGCACCGGGTAACAACGGTGGTAGCGGGCCCAACTACGAACCCAACAGCCACGAGGATGCGCCGAAGCAAAACTCGGTCTATGCTGACCCAGCTTGGGACTTAGGAAATGTCAAAGTCGATCGCTACGATCACCGTAAGGGCAATGACGATTACACCCAAGCAGGAGACCTCTATCGCTTGATGAAACCCGACGCACAGCAGCGGCTTGTCGCTAACATTGTGGAAAGTTTGAGTGCAGCAAAACCGGAGATTCAGATGCGCCAACTGTGCCATTTCTTCCGCGCCGATCCTAATTACGGCCGCCAAGTCGCAGAAGGTTTAGGAATTGCGATCGATCCGTCTATGATGCCCGCTGCTGCTCAATCGGTTGGTGTGTAGAACCGGCGAACATTCAATTAGACATCTGCTAAAAAGCAGATGTCTATTCTCACATCTTGCAGTATTATCGCTGAACAGGCAAGATGCCTGTTCCACAAGAAAATCTACTCTTTGTGGAACAGGCATCTTGCCTGTTCAAAAAAGGATTATTGACAATGGTGCCAAGATCTCAGTATTGAAACTATGCGTGTAACAGGCACTCTTAGCCCGCGTCTGAGATGCAAGTTAAATGCAGTAAAGCTTAACGTCATGGAGTTGGGGGCGATCGCGATTTTTAACAAAGGTCTCTTGCAAAGCGACAGAACCAACTAAAATAAGTTGAGGAACTGCAAGAAAAACCAAACAAGGGAAACAAAACTATGACTTTACCAGTTGGGTGCGCTGCCCCTCAGTTTACCGCCAAAGACACAAACGGCAACACAGTCTCCCTGTCCCAATTCGCCGGTAAAACCGTAATCTTGTATTTCTACCCCAAAGATGACACCCCCGGCTGCACCAGACAAGCCCAAAGCTTCAAAGCAGCCCATGAAGAATACAAGGGCAAAGATATAGTAGTTCTCGGTGTCAGCCGAGACAACGAGGAATCGCACCAAAAGTTCACAGAGAAATACGGTTTGCCTTTCCAGCTATTAGCAGATGTTGATGGCACGATTACCAAAGCTTACGATGTCGAGAAAGGCGATTATGCCAAGCGCGTTACTTTCGTCATCGACGGTACCGGCAAAATCATTCAAGTTTATGAGGGCGAAACCATGAAAGTTGACACTCACGCTCAAGATATTCTTGTCACCATAGTTTAGTCGAAGTTTAGCCGATCGCACTAACCTTCCTGGACGCACCAAACGGCTAAAAACCCGGTTTCTTCCTAGATGCCTCGTTGCTATAGGCAATATTCTCCTAGAAACCGGGTTTTTTTAGTAAGTTCTGACCGAAAGCATCCAGGATACAAGCCCCCGGATTCATCCGTGGGGTCAATTCTAAAATCTAAAATCTAAAATCAACAGTCCGGACAGTTTTTTGGGGTGAGTGGCGAGGAAAGCTATCCAAGGCTTAAAGTACAGTCATACATAA